>JAHIFE010000202.1 GCA_018901125.1 Pseudomonadota bacterium
ATCCGTTCGGCTCAGTTCAACAACATTTTATCAACCATCCCGCTCGCTTAAATATTACTTGCAGGTTTTACAAAGATTTACTATAGAATACAGCCATATGGTTTTATTTGGGCGGGACAATTGATAAAACGCTATTCGTTAAAAATATTTACTGAGATGAAAATTTTGCCCAAGATAGTAAAGTCATAAAACACTATCACTATCAAAAGATTTTACCGATAAGGCTATATGTTATGTATCAACTTGAAAATACGATAAAAATAAACAAGTCATTCATTTTAAGAGAGGACGAAGCGACTTATGTTTCGCGCTGTTCCGGAGATTTGCTTCAAAACCCAAGACGTTACCGCCTTATAGACTTATTTTCCGGAGCTGGCGGTATGTCGGTAGGTTTTTCAGAGGTTTTTGGGCAACCCTTTCAGTCAGTTTGGGCCAATGATTTTAATCAGTTCTGTGTCGACACATACAATGAAAATTTTGGGCCACATTCAGTTGTCGGTGACATTGTTGAGATATTAGAAAAAAATCAAATCGCAATTCCTCAAGCGGATGTAGTCATAGGCGGTCCTCCGTGTCAAGGTTTCAGTCTCCTAAACAAAAATCGTGAGAATGATTCTCGCAAGGAACTGTGGCGTCCATTTCTAGAAGTCGTTGAAAGATGTGGCGCATCTGTTTTTGTCATGGAAAATGTCCCTCAGTTACTTGGCTCATTTGAACATGGAGAAATTGTTGGTGCAGCAGAGTCTCTTGGTTTTAAAGTCTGTCAAGATAAATTAATAGCTGCCGACTACGGGGTTCCGCAAACTCGAACTAGAGCTTTTATTATCGGTTGTAAGTTCACCGACCCTTCCATTTTGTTTCCGCCGAGGAAGACCCATTTTAACCCCAATGGTAATGGTAAACAGTTAACTCTTCCTTTCAATCGAGAAGAATATTTGACTCCACCACCAAAATGGAAAAATGTCAGAGATGCTATTTCTGATTTACCACACCCTGAAGGTACTGAAATTAGAAATGTTCCACCACCTCTTGATTTGCATTTTGGTAGGAATCCAACTGAACTTAGCAGGAAAAGATATAGGGCAATTCCACGACAAGGAATGAATCGTTTTGATCTGCAACGGATTGCTCCTGAGTTAACGCCAAAATGTTGGATCCGGAAAAAGTCCGGAGGCACGGATTTGTTCGGCAGGCTTTGGTGGGATCGCCCTTCTGTTACTATACGCACAGAGTTTTTTAAGCCTGAAAAAGGGCGCTACTTGCATCCTGAGCAGCATCGGCCAATCACTCACAGGGAAGCCGCTCGGTTCCAGAGTTTTCCAGATAGCTTCAAATTTTTAGGCTCAAAAACAGAAATTGCCAAACAAATTGGCAATGCGGTGCCACCTCTCCTTGCGGCACGAGTGGCAGATGTCGTTAGGTTACTACTTGATCAAAGATATGGGCAATGGACGTCTTCTCAAGAGAAAAACGTAGCCAAATTATGTCGCGCGTAAGCGGCAAAAACACTAAACCTGAATTAGTAGTTCGCTCTTTGCTCCATAATATGGGGTATCGATTTAGGCTTCATAGAAATGATTTGCCTGGTAAGCCTGATATAACATTACCGAAGTACCAAAAAGTTATTTTTGTGAATGGCTGTTTTTGGCATGGTCATGCAGATTGTCCACGTTCTAAGCGACCAACAACAAATAAGAAATTTTGGCGGGTAAAGTTGGACAAGAACATAGAAAGAGACAAAATAACTGTTTGTAGTATAAGGGAATTAGGATGGAGAGTTTTGACCGTCTGGGCTTGCGAAGTGAAAGACAAAGACAAATTAACAAATAAACTTCTTACGTTTCTTGAAAGTAAAGAAAAGAAAAATTGCAGATGAAATCTGAAGAAATCAGAAAACAGTTACAAGAACTATTAGTCAACTTTGAACAGGAACTGAAGTCCGACAGCTTACGAAATAAAGTTCTTTCTCTTGTCCCTTGCTTTCACCACTTACGAGATTTAGGAAAATCTTTAATCCCAGCCGGTATTGCCAAGAGTGCTCGGGATAGAATCCTCCATTATTTTAAAAAATATCCTGCCGTCATAATTAGCGGTGACGAACTGCTTGTCATTTCAGGCATTCAGGAATATGCCCGAAGGGTTCGCGAACTTAAAGTCCAGTTTGGGTGGTCAATTGTGAGTGGTCTTACAGCTAAACAAATGGCGGAAGAAAATGAATTTCCACTCCCCAATATTGACGTAACATCCATGGGGCCTTCTGATTATATATTGCTTTCTTCCGATCAAGACAGGGATGCGGCCCATCGCTGGAATCTGGCCAATGAAATAAGAAGAGAGAATATTGCTGTTCGTGACAAGATACTAAAATATTTAAGGAAAAATGTCGGAAATAAAGTCACCGGGGAAGAATTGAAATATCTAGCAAAAGATAGATCGGAATGGGCTAGACGAGTAAGAGAATTACGGACGGAATATGGTTGGCCGGTTGTTACTCAGAATACTGGTCGCCCCGATCTTGAAGTCGGAGTTTACCTGCTGGAAGCGGATCGACAAAGCCCAGAGCATGACCGACACATTCCTGATCCGGTTAAAAGAGAGGTTCTCCGCCGGGATGATTATAAATGCACGGTCTGTAAATGGTCACACGATGAATGGAATAGATCAGATGCTCGCCATTTAGAGCTGCATCACAAAAAACATCATGCAAAGGGGGGTGACAACACAGAAAGCAATCTTTTTACCGTATGCACGGTGTGTCATGATGAGATACACCGAAAAAAATAAAAGTGAACGGCAAGGCCGAACAAGACATTCCACTGGAAATCTTTTCCGCTACGCTCCGAGGTTTCCAGTGAATTTCAGGGTTCGACAGATGGAATATGACTGACTACACAATTACACGATATAATCCGTATACCGATCAAGAATTGATTGAGGCAGTACAAAAGTATGCCGATGAGCACAAAATTAAAAATGCAGCTTCAAGTTCATTTTGCAAATGGTTTGGTATTTCAGAGACAACAATACAAAGGCACTTTGATACTTGGGCTAATTTCTGCAAGGCGGCCGGACTTTCACCGAGATATAGTAGATTTGTCAATAAGGAGGACTTGCTCAATAATTTAGAAAAAGTTTGGTCGGAACTTGGCAGACAACCTCGTGCCAAAGAGATTAAACAGCCACTTTCACCAATATCTATTTCTCGTTACCAAAAAGTATTTCGGAAAAATTGGTATGAAATCTGTCTTGAATTCATATCATGGAAATCAGGCGCGTCGGTTGAAGAAATAGAGCGGGAATTAAGGCATGTTCCTGCTGTCGAATCAGATACGCAGTTTAATCACAAAACAAACCGGAATATAAGTCTTTCTATCAGGTATGATATTTTGAAAAGAGATAATTTTCGATGTGTTAAGTGTGGGGCATCTCCGGCACTAAATCCTGGCTCTCAATTACACATCGATCACAAACTGCCATGGTCTAAAGGCGGTGAAACAGAAGAAGATAATTTACAAACACTTTGTTCCGATTGTAATTTGGGTAAATCGAATAAAACTTAATGTCGAATCGGGTAAGGGGGAGTTTTTCTCTCCCCCTCCCCACACCACCCGGCATGCGGGTCCGCACCGGGCGGTTCACGAAGATAATCGGGCCGTAGCCGGATCAAGGTAGCAACCCACAAGGCAGTTATTGCAGATTGACCCCAGTGGCAGATCATTTCACGACGCTTCCGAAAATATGGCTCCCCCGTTCGGGCTCATCGCCTATCGAAGCTCATGGAACCTGACACTTTCTTCATGTTCGGCCCTTCAGTGGGGTGAGTCCTCCACGATATCCTCCGCATATGCGGGTCGTGGCTCGTTTCCAATCGTC
>JAHIFE010000203.1 GCA_018901125.1 Pseudomonadota bacterium
ATATTTATTAGAGCCAGTTTCAAAACGTCCCATTTTGGCCGATCTCTGCGTTGGGCGAAAATTTTAATCCTCGAAATACTCCATGTATTCCTGCGGTTAATATTTTCACCCGCCTTGACCTTGACCAAACTGAAACATTTTGAAAGTGGCTCATTAGAGATAATTTGAGAAAAGCATTCACCTTCAGGCGAATACTTCAGCTTGATATTTTGCAGATTGTGGAGTTATAAAGCGAAAAGATATATAGCAAATTTTTGCAAAGCACTCCCATTTCAGCCGATTATAATTCGTCTGATTCAAATTTCACTCCTCAAAATACTAACAATATGTATTCAAACAATTGAAATTATCGCCTTCCTCGAACATGAGCAAAAATGAACGTTCTTCAAAAATTTCGTGCTGTTATACCTAAGGTTATCGGCTTTGGCCGATGGAAATTTCATTTAAAACTGGTGGCGATGCAGGGATTTGAACCCCGGACCCTGCGGATATGAGCCGCATGCTCTGACCAACTGAGCTACATCGCCTTAATTTGAAATGGCCTTCTACCAGCTCACAATACCTAAGTCAAGCTGAAATCGGTTTCTTTTTTTATCCTTTTATGGAACTTTTTGCATTTACAATAAACTCATCCAGATCAGACGAAGGATTTTCAAATATAATCATAAACGGGACAGTGCCTCCAGGCTTAACACTGATATTTGATTTATTATCTCCAAGCCTGTTTTGTAATCTTTTTTTCAATACAGCCGGATCATTATCCAATAGATCCTGTTCGGATATCACATTGCCGCAATAAACCGATTCGGCTCCGAAAAGCACTCTTCCCTTTTTAAAGATTTGCCCTTCTACTTTAATATTACTTCTTGGATGCTTATAATCGTTTATTACTTTGCCTGTAATTACAAAGATAGTCCCGGATTTTGTATCAACAAAATCTCCCTTAAGAGAATAACGTACCGGTGCTATTTTTAAATTACCACTTTTATCTATTTTTGATTCTATATATTCACTTACATAAGGAATCTCAAAACCCAATGGTTTGTAATAAATAAAGGCTGCTGCTGCACCAAGAAGTAAAATTGCAGTGATGCTGAAAATTAATAATAATTTGCCAAAAACCTTTTTTCTTACCGGGGAAGGCATTACCTTGCCGGAATCTATTTCATCACTTTCAGTTACCTGTGCATTTGTGGTTCGCTCACCTACTGCTACCGTCTCCTGAAATTTGTTTACACCGGACTCTCCCATATGCTTTATCTCATCCAGGACAACTGTATCCGACAAATAATCATGTTGCTGACTTTCCGAGGGCTCATCCGTTTCCAAAGATAATTCAAAGTTCTCTTTTGAAAACTCTTTAATCGGTTCATTTACAATTGTATCAGAGTCAAGCATTAGTTCCAGATCGGAAAAATCAAGCTCATCTCCATCCAAAGCAACTGTATCTTCAAAGTTAAGATCTTGCCGGTTATCATCTGAAGGCCGGTCTATCTCTAAAGTTAATTCAGCAGTCTCCTGGGCTGGGCTAACAACCGAGTCCTCTGCACCTGTGTCAGAGTCAAGCATTAGTTCCAGATCGGAAAAATCAAGCTCATCAGAGTCTTCTTCACTCTTTTGTTCAACATCCTTCGGCCCCAGCTCAAGATCGAGGCCAGAGGAGATACCATCTGTTTCATTATTCCTTTTAAGGGAATCTGAGATTTCATCAAAATCAGTCATTGTTTCCAGATCGGAGAAATCCAGTTCATCTGCGGCTTTATTTTTTAAAATCTGAGAGTCTATATCATTCTCAAAATCAAGTTTTAATTCTTTTGTATCTTCTTCTATCTCCTCTATATCTGTATCTTCAAAATTATCAATTGCGGCATCTATCTCGGAAAGATCAATCTCTTCGGTGTCACTGAATTTTAATTTATCTCCTTTATCTTCAGATAGAAGATTATCAAAATTGATTTCACCGTTTTCAAGCATCTTTTCAAGTTCAGAAAAATCTATTTCTTCAGAATCTGAAAGTTCAGACTTTTCCCCGCTTTCATCTTTCAATACATCACTCGAAGCGATTTCTCCCTTTTCAAAGCTTTCACTCAAATCTGAAAAATCAAGTTCTTCCTCCTCAGGCAGTTCTTCTCCTTTGCCGCTTTCAGCAATTCCTTCAGTCCTGAGTTCTTCTTCAAGAGCTTTTTCAAGTTCAGAAAAATCTATTTCTTCAGAATCTGAAAGTTCGGACTTTTCCCCGCCGTCATCTTTCAATACATCACTTGAAGCGATTTCCCCCATTTCAAGACCGCCGCTTAAAGCTGAAGAGTCAGACTTTTCCTCCTCAGGTAGTTCTCCTTTATCACTTTCCGCAATCTCTTCAGTTTTGGCTTCTTCTTCAAAAGTTTTATCAACTTCGGAAAAATTGAGATCTTCGGAATCTGACAAAGATAAATCTTCTGCCTTTAACTGGGGAGCTTCAATCTCCTGTTTTTCGATATTATCCTCAAGATCCTGTTCCTCTAATGGAGCAGAAGAATATACCATAAATATATTTTTGCATTTCGAACACCTGACTTTTGACCCCGTTTTTTTTACTCGCTCATCTTCCAAATTAAAACTGGTATTACAACCCGTACAGGTAACTATCATGGCATACCCCCTGCTTAAAGTTTGAGCTGGTAAATTTCCGGCAGATTTCTGTATTTTTCGGCATAATCAAGGCCATAACCGACAAGGAATCCGCTTTCAATCACATAGCATGAATAATCTGTTTTAATCTCAACCTCTCGTCGTTCACGCTTATCCAGCATAGCACAAATTTTTATGCTCTTTGGACTAAAAGATTTTAAGTAATTACTAAGATAAGATAAAGTAATTCCTGTATCAACTATATCTTCAACAACCAGAATGTGCTTGTTTTTTATATCAATATCAAGTTCTTTAGTCAATTTTATCTTACCGGAACTGCTAGTGTCGGAACCATAACTTGAAGCACATACAAAATCAACCTCAACAGGAATTGTAAGACATCTCATGAGGTCGGACATGAAAACAAAAGCACCTTTTAAAACACCCACAAGAACGAGCTCTGAATCTTTATAGTCAGCTGAAATTCTGCGGGCAACTTCAGCAACTTTCATGTTTATTACATCTTTTTTAAAAACAGGAATAAGTTCATGCATATACAAATCCGAAGTAACGTCAAACGAAAAAACAAAATTGAAGTAAAAAACAAGGTATGATATTATACCCTTTATTAGCTTTTTTTAATACATTTAACAAGCCTTCCTGTCAATTAATTTAATTCGTTATATACCTGTAGCAGCAAGTTTTTCCACCAATTCCTTCTGTTCGGAATTCAAACTTTTTGGTATATTGATATTGATGGAAACATATAGATCGCCTTTTTTTTTCCCATTCATTTGAGGAAGTCCATGACCGGAAAGACGCATTTTTGTCCCATGTTTTGTCGCGGGAGGTATTTTTAGGTTTAATTCCTTGTCTTCAATTGTTGGAATAGATATCGTTGTTCCTATAATAGCTTCGGTAAGTTTGATGCTTCTGTCAATATAAAGGTCATACTCCTTCACAGTATACAATGAATCATCCAAAACCTTTGCCTGTATATAAAGATCCCCAGGGGTTCCACCATACGGACTTATTTCTCCCTTACCTGCAAGACGCAGTTTCTTGCCCGTTATCATTCCTTTTGGTATTTTAACAGTGATTTTCTCCGAGCGTTTGTCATGCCTGAAGCTGATAACTTTCGTAGTGCCTTTTGCAACATCTTCCAATGTTAAAGGAAGTTCATAAATAAGATCCTGACCATGAGCCTGCTGTTGATATGCGCCAAAATCCCCAAAAGGAGAACCGGTGCCGAATGAAGTTCTTCTGCCACCTCCTCTGCCGGAAAAAGCCCCACTGCCAACACCAAATTCTCTTAAGATATCATTAAAATCGAAACCTCGGAAAATGTCTTCTTGTGAATATTTCTGATTAAAAGCGGTAGACCCGAATTCGTCGTATTGTTTTCGTTTTTCTTTATCGCTTAAAACTGCGTAAGCTTCGCTGATTTTCTTGAATTTTTCTTCGGCGCTTTTGTCATCCTTGGCATGATCAGGATGGTATTTCATAGCAAGCTTTCTGTATGCCTTTTTAATCTCATCATCAGTAGCATCTTTATTTACACCAAGTTCTTTATAATAACTGGTCTCTGACATATAGATTCCCTTTTATTATTGTTACAACCTGCATATAAAATATTTATAATTACAAAAATATTCTACAGGGATTTCTTAATAGTAAAATTGTTAATACTTAACTACCGTATTGAGATCTTTGTATAGCGTCCATCTGAAGACATAGAAATATAAACCGATTCATCGTTTATATCGGCAGATCCGCTTTCATCTTTAAGTAAAAAACCTATTAATCAAATCGTAAAAACTTGAATATCGGATAACGGACATTGAAAATCAATATTTTGCTTTATTTTGTAATTTAATATTTCAAATTGTAAGATCTTTATTATCAACCACAGGCATCTTTGCTGTCTTTTGATAACTCACGACCTCTGAACCAGAATACCGCCCTCATAAACCCCAATGGGGCTTTTTGAAATTTGGCCTTTACTATAATTTGAAATAATAAGGTTAAACTCACAACCTGTCAAGAATCATACAATAATTTATTAATATTTAAGAATTTATTTGGCGCCTTTTTAATTCGCCCGCTGACCATATTCAAAAGCCTTGAGCGCTATCATAAGTACTGAAACAGCAGCCGGAGTCATACCGTCAATTCGCGATGCCTGGCCAAGTGAAGCAGGTTTTATTTCACTCAGTTTTTCTTTAAGTTCGTTTGATAAACCATGAACATGTGAAAAATCAAAGCCATCTTTAATCTTTATTTTTTCCAGGTTTTTAAATTTATCAATTTCTTTTTGCTGTCTTTCAATATAGCCTTCATATTTAATTCCTATCTCAACCTGTTTGCTTACTTTTGGGTTTATGTTTTCACAACCACCTGCGAGAACACAAACAGCACTGTAATCTAGCTGCGTTCTTTTTAATAGCTGGTCCAAATAGACACCATTGGTTATAGGATTTGTACCCCGGCTTTCCAAAAACAAGTTCACTTCATTTGACGGCTTGATGACTATACTTCTTATTCTGTCTGTTTCAGCCTTAATCTGTTTTTTCCGTTCATTTATTTCTTTAATTGTATCATTATCAATAAGCCCCAGCTCATGCCCTGCCTCCATAAGTCTTAGATCGGCATTATCCTCGCGTAACATGAGCCTGTATTCTGCCCTTGACGTAAACATGCGGTAAGGCTCACAAGTGCCTTTTGTAATAAGGTCGTCTACCATTACAGCTATGTATGCCTGCGATCTGTCCAAAATAAAAGGAGGCCTTTTCTGAACAAGGCAAGCGGCATTGATTCCTGCCCATAAGCCTTGAGCCGCCGCTTCTTCATAGCCGGAAGTTCCGTTAATCTGACCGGCCAAAAAGAGCCCGGAGATCAGCTTTGTTTCAAGCGTTTGTTTGAGTTTAACAGGATTAATGTAGTCATATTCAATAGCATATGCAGGTCTGATTATTTCAGCTTCTTCCAGTCCTTTTACAGATCTTACAAGCTGTATCTGTACTTCGATGGGAAGAGAGTTCCCAAGGCCGCTTGCATATATTTCATCAGTATCAAGCCCTTCAGCTTCAAGTATTACATGATGAGTTTCTCTTTCCGGAAACTTTACGACCTTATCTTCAAACGATGGGCAATATCTTGCTGAAACTCCTTTGATAATGCCACCATACAATGCAGAATACTCAAGGTTCTTCAATACTATTTCGCGACTGTTTACACTTGTATGGCCCATATAGCTCGGTACCTGAGGAAGCAAAATATTGTTTGTAAAAAACGAAAATGGCGTTGGATTGGGCTCCGAATCCTGTCTTGAAAACACGGTAAAATCAATGCTTGATTTATGCAGTCTTGGAGGAGTTCCGGTCTTCATTCTTCCAAGATTAAACCCTATTTCCTTCAGATTTTGGGCAAGACTGTAAGAGGCGAATTCTCCCGCCCTTCCTGCTTTCATGGAATTTGAGCCGATATGAATCAACCCGCTTAAAAAAGTGCCGGTGGCAAGTACTACAACTTTTGCCATATAACAAAAACCGGTATAATCCATAATACCTGCTATTTTTCCGTTTTCCACAATGAGGCGTTCAACAAAAACCTGTTTTAGATCAAGCAGCGGTTGTTTTTCAACAACGGCTTTCATGACTGTGTGATATCGCAATTTGTCATTTTGTGTTCTGGATGAATGAACAGCGGGCCCTTTTTTTGTGTTTAACGTCCGGTACTGGATAGCACTCTTATCTGAAACCCGTGCCATTTCCCCGCCAAGAGCATCAATTTCCTTTACAAGCTGTCCTTTGGCCATTCCTCCGATAGAGGGGCTGCATGGCATTGCAGCAAGCTTGTCAAGGTCTATTGCGACAAGAAGAGTGTTGCAACCCATCCTTGCACTAGCCAGCGCTGCCTCACATCCGGCATGTCCTGCACCGACTACGATAATATCATAATTTTTAGAGTACAATTTCATCCTCTTTCCATCTTTAAACAGTATTAATCGCTGCTGTTTTATAAATCACAAATAAATTCGCCTTCCCTTTTATATTGGTACTATATATAATTGTATTCAAATCAAATCAAGATGGGATATAAAATATGAAAAACAGATATTATGATTTAAATTCATATTTCAGAAATATTTTCGGGTGCAGGGTACAAAAAATTACAGTTGACGCAGGACTTAATTGCCCCAACAGGGACGGTACAATTTCAACCGGAGGCTGTATCTACTGCAATGCACGAGGTTCCGGTACGGGCTCTCATGAAAAAAATCTTTCGATAACTCAGCAGCTTACAGCGGGAAAAACTGCTCTTTCAAAACGGTACAAAGCCGATAAATTCATAGCCTACTTCCAGTCATATTCCAACACCTACGCTTCTTATGAAAAGCTGAAAAGCCTTTATGACGAAGCATTGTCGGTTGAAAACATTGTTGGGCTTTCCATAGGAACAAGACCTGACTGTGTCAATAAATCTGTGCTTAAGCTACTTGAAAACTATACTAAAGATTATCTTATATGGATTGAATACGGATTACAATCCGCCAATGACGAAACACTTCTGCTGATAAACAGAGGTCATGATTTTAATTGTTTCGAAAACGCCATAAATCTTACAAAAGACAGAGGCATAAAGATTTGTGCTCATGTTATCTTAGGTCTTCCGGAAGAATATAAAACACAAATGCTCAAAACGGCAAAAGCTTTGGCTAAGCTTAAAATAGACGGGATTAAGCTTCATCTTCTTTATGTGGTTAAAGGAACAAAGATGGAAGATCTTTATTTAAGCGGCAATTACAGATGCCTTGGACAGGATGAATATGCACAGCTTATATGCGATTTTCTGGAACTTCTTCCGGAAGATATGGTTATTCAGCGCTTAACAGGAGATCCGCACCGAGACGAACTGGTAGCACCCCTCTGGTCTTTAGAAAAACAAAAAACGATAGCCCTAATTAAAACCACACTTGAAAACAGAAATTCATGGCAGGGAAAATTTTATCCGGATAAAAAGATATAGAGTGCTTTGAATCGGCCAATAAGAGAAGCAATTTTATTGGGTAGCTATACAAATGAGCGATACACTGAATGGAGTGATATTGAGCTTGTTTCAGAGACATTTGAGGGAAATCAATTTAATGGTAGAAATAAAATACGCAAAATTATTTTATCAATAAGCAGTGATTTCACCTACAAAGTGTTAGAAGAGATCTTCTATAATTTCTAACTAATACCATTTGAAATCTTCAGAGAAAATTTTAATAATAAAATATATGATTTTACCCTTTACTTGAGAATTAGTATGCCACTTTTCCTGATTAGCCAATC
>JAHIFE010000029.1 GCA_018901125.1 Pseudomonadota bacterium
TTGACAGGGCGGGGCCTTTGGCGATCACATCTCCGAAGCCTTCTCTATAGGCTATTTTATACGTGTATTCTCTTAAGAACTCCTGGCTTCCGTATTTTGACCAGGGCAATCCGGTATTCTCTTCGGTCAGGATTCCTCTTTTGTGAGCTTCCCGCAACATATCGAGGTGCATGATGGACCCACCTCCGGGAGCTTCAGGGCCAAAGTCCACCGGGAATCCCATCCAGGCCATAGAACTGACGAGAGAAGAATCGATACCTAAATCGTCGGTGAGTATGGCGAATTCATAAAGGACTCTGCCCGCCGGGCGTCCGCCATAGTATTCCTGTTCTTGTCCGGCCCACAGCAGGGACTCCCCACACTCAAACGAACCACTGTGCACAGCATTATCTGCAAGCCGGACTTTAGTCTTACAGATAGTGTTGCAACCGGGACACCCTGACGGACTCATTTTTACAAGACCAAGTTCTTGTTCCCGGCCCATCTTGGTTCCCTTTGGCCACATATACTGCCAGAAGTATGGAACCGGTGGCCGATGTTTGCCTACGATGGTTTTTCCGCCGACGGATCTCGTTTCTCCGGGCAATATCGTAGCCACTTTTCTCATATGTTCGTTTACTTCCAGAATTCTTTTAGGATTGGCCACCTTAATGCTGCCTGTTCCTCTGATTGCGATAGCCTTGAGATTCTTGGAGCCCATGACTGCCCCAAAACCGCCGTGGGCGAAAGCGGTATTGCAATCAACGGCAATGATGGATTGGATGACCAGATTTTCCCCGGCCGGTCCGATGCATGCAGCTTGTACATTTTTGCCATGCATCTGCATTAACTTCATACGGGTTTGGCTTGTCGTCTTCCCCCAAAGCGAGGCCGCATTCCGTATTTCCACATGCCCGTCTTTTATCCAGAGATAAACAGGTTTTTCGGCCTTACCCTGCACGATAATGGCATCATATCCGGCAAATTTTATCTCATATCCCCAACGTCCTAAAGCGATAGATGGGTAAATAGTGCTTACAGGATATATACAGGGAGCTTTGGCAAGGCATACGCTCGGTGCGGCATAGGCTGCACCTGTAGCAGTGAGTGCTCCCGTGGCGAAGATAAGTCTGTTTTCCGGATCTAAGGCGCCGATTTCCGGTGTTATCTCATCCCAGTAAATCTTGGCTGCCAGGCCTCTGCCACCAACATATTTGGGCAGATAGTTTGCACTGGGAATCTCGGTAATTATTTTATCAGTTAAATCTACCCGAAGAATCTTACCTGCGTAGCCATATTGTTCCGCCATAGTTAAACACTTCCTTTCGGCTGTATGTATCCGGTTTGGACACCGTTCGGATCAGTGAAATAGGTAAGCGCTCCGTGTGAGCATGCCTTAACGCAGGCGGGGTCTCCGCCGCAGAGGTCACATTTGACGGCTTTCTTTTTTGCCTTATTAAAACTGATACGCGGTGGGTCGTAAGGGCATTTCTCTATGCAGTTCTGGCAGCCAATGCAAAACTTCTGCTCAATTATTCTGGCGCCTGTTGCTGCATCCACTTTGATGGCGCCCGTCGGACAGTAGCGCAGGCATTGTGGATCAACGCATTGCAGGCAAGGTTTGGCCGAATTTTCAAAGATATAATTCGTGGATTCCGCAAGCTGTATCCTGGCCAGTTCATGTGAACAAACCCCTTCATTGGTCAGAGAACAGGCATGCACGCAATGCATGCAGCAAGTACAGTGTTCTTCATCTACAATGATAACACCTTTAGATAACGGCACATGGACCGGCGGCACAAATACCGGTTTTATAAGCCGTTTTTTGTTAATCTCTTCCGTTTCGATCTGTTGATCAGACAATCGAATTCTCCTTTTGATAAAGATGGACCCTGCTAATCAGTTGTTCAATGAAAAGAATATGTTATACGCTCACAAAGCTTTCAGCAATCCTGCTTTAAGCAGCCAGGCAGGCCCATAATTTTCGGGAAAACGATGCCGCCTGCCGATTCCATTTTGATATTCCATTGGATGGAAATCGTCACATCGGTCAATAGATCTTTCCACCTCTTAAACGGCTCAACAGTGATCTCGCCCTTGCCAAAGTTGATGATCTGATTACCCATCCGGATACGCCCCATGTAACGATTTATCTCGGGCTCGGCAAAGCAAAATATCTTTATCGATTCGCTGATGCACCATCACCCAGGGTAACCGCATTTGGAATTCATGGTCATGTAAAAAGCTGGAAAACTCCACTTTTGTCATTCCGGCGAAGGCCGGAAACCAGTAATTCCATTGGGTTCTGGATACCGGATCAAGTCCGGCATGACGGTTTGGGTGTTTCGCAAAATTATTAAATGGCATATTAATTCCAAATGCGGTTACCCTGCACCATCACCTGTTATAACTTGACAAATGAGCTAATTCCCGTATAATGTTGAATAATCGTTTAGCTGGGCAATTTGAGAGACCTTAGAAAAATGTTCAATTTTGCTCAAATTCGAGGAAGGTGAGAATTTCAACCAAACTAATATATAAAGTATTTCGAGGATTGAAATTCGAGCCTGACGCAGAAATCGGGTAAAAGAGAACGTTTTTCAAATATTTATATTATTAAGCAGATGAACCTAATCTTATTAATCTTTAATTTAGTCTATAATTTTGATTAAAATTATCTTTCTCCAGAAATCTTTCTTTTTTACTTAACTGAGATATCTCACTTATGGCATCATCTCAACGAACAGAAATTGCATATTCTGATTTAAAACTATATAAAGCTCTTGGGCATCTTATCAAAGATTACCGGAAGTGGCGCCAGCTGACCCAGGCATCATTTGCGGAATTGATCGGAATCAGTGTTCGGGAATTGCAGTACTGGGAAAAGGGTAGCCGTAATGCTCATATCAGCAACCTTCACGACTTTTCCGAAATCACCGGAATCCCGATGCAGGTATGCGTTGCCCTCAACGCTGATCAACCTGTATGGTATTCGCTGCAAAAAAGGGTTTTTGCCTACTCTTTGCTCGAAGCCTCACAGCTAAGTGGCAATGACTTATTGGGAGGGCACCAGAAAGGCCGTGATGGAATTTATACTCGTGATGAACCAATTGAGTCCGATAAGCACATCAGCCTGATTCTTTCTTGTCATCGCCAGATTTATGGTACGGATAAACTTTTGGGAAAGGATGTAATAAAGGCTGCCAGCACGATCCTTCCTGATCTGAATCGTATTATCTTCGACTCCTGGGGGCATTATGTAGGCCATCAAATCTGTCTGCCTATTAAAAAAGACATATATGAACAGCTGAAACAACACAGGGAGTTTGAACCTCATCTCACACCCGAAGCAATCAGCGACATTCTATCCTTAAATGAAGGCGTTTTTTTCAGCTATTCTTCTTTTGCTGTGAGTATCAGCGTAGCTTATCCTGCTCTGATCAAAACCATACTATATAAAACTAAAATAAAAGAAAAACAAAGATACCTGATCGCCTTCTATCCACCCTCCCTTCAGATAAAGGAATTTTTTAAAAATCTGGATTTACAGCTATTATTAAGAAAAGTTAGTGACGGGCACGGGCAGGCTAATTTTGTTCCTTCTCTTTATGAAATTGAGCTTGATGTTATGATGAGATCCCTCAGACCTTTTTTGGCCTCGCTTGGTCATGATACCTGTGATTGAATATAATATGGCATTTAAGCAAAGTCAGTCGTGGAAAGGCTTTCAATAAAAGTGAGGCTCCACCCTTTGGGAAAGCCCCGTTGGGGCTAATGGTTAATTTATTCTAAACCAAGTTCCATTTGTTGCTGATCAATTTTTTCTTGATCGCGAATATATTTTCTTATGGTATCTTCATCTAACCCAATAGTGCTGACACAATATCCTCTGGCCCAAAAATGCAGCCCAGACACCCGTTTTTCTTTCAACACTGTACGATGGATTAATACAGCACTTTTGCCTTTTAGGAATCCTATCACAAAGGCGATGCTGTATTTTGGTGGAACGCTTATGCACATATGGACATGGTCCGGCATTAAATGCCCTTCAACAAGATTCACACCCCTTTGACGACATAAGTCTTTCAATATTTCGCCAACTCGATCCCTGAATTTACCGTACAATTTCTTTTTACGAAACTTCGGGACAAATACCACATGGTATTTGCAATCCCATCTGATATGGGATAAACTTTCCCAATCATGCATAGGTAATTCCTCCTGTATTGCCCAAAAGGGCTTTCCCGAGGAATTACCTATATTATTTCTCACCGGATCGGTAGAACCTTTCCGGGTCCTCCACCATAGGTGGAGGGCTTAGACCGATACTAATATATCCCAAAGTCACATCCCGCTGCGATGGTCTGCCCCATATCAAAACATTTATTTAAAATACCCTTTGTTATATTACCTCTGGAAATGATGGGTTCATATACTTTACGAAACGGAAATCCCAGACAAATTCTTTCAATCTGATTAAGTGCATTTCTCCCGTCGTTTCCCGCACTGATAAAAACAGTATACGGTCTATGGAACTCTTTTTTATTATTCTTTACAAATTCATATGTTCTGTCAAAAAAATCTTTTATCATCCCTGCCATATATCCGAAATATTCCGGAGAACCTATTACTATTCCACCACAGTTTCTAATGTCCTCAAGTGTTGTATCGGCTGCGGTTTTGAGATTTACAACAATGTTATCAACACTTGCCGCACCTTTGGCAACAGATTCGGCCATCATTTTTGTATTTCCGTTTTGAGAATGGTAAATTATCAGAATAGTAGTCATTGTTAAGTAACCGTTTTCCTAAAGTCCTTGCTGCTTTCGTTTGGAAAACTTCAATTTAAAATCACGCCTGATCAATTATGATATATATCAGAGCCACTTTCAAAACGTTTTAGTTTGGTCAAGGTCAAGGCGGATGAAAATTTTAACCGCAGGAATACATGGAGTATTTCGAGGATAGCGCTAAAGCTTCACTAAAGTGCAAAATTTTCACCCAACGCCGTGATCGGCCAAAATGGGACGTTTTGCAATTGGCTTCTTCACTGTTGTTTTCTCCGGTCCAAAGGACTGCGAACGGCTCGACCGCCCTTGTTCAGCACATGCGTATATATCATTGTAGTATTCACATCCTTATGCCCCAACAGTTCCTGAATGGTTCGAATATCATAACCGTCTTCCAGAAGATGTGTTGCAAAGCTATGACGAAACACATGACTTGAAACGTTTTTTGTAATTCCTGAAACTTTTACAGCTCTTTTTATAGCCTTATTCAAGCTGTCTAAATGAATATGATGGCGCCTTTTTATTCCGGAACGTGGGTCAACCGACAGCGTTTTAGACGGAAAGACATACTGCCATCCCCATTCCTTATTTGCATTTCGATATTTTCTTTCCAGGGCATCCGGAAGAAAAACCAATCCATAGCCCTGGGATAAGTCGGCTTCATGCTGCTTTTTTACATATTTCAGATGCGTTTCAAGCTGTAGCTTAATCTCATCCGGCAACATAGTTACACGATCTTTTTGCCCTTTTCCATCTCGTATAATTATTTGATTCAATCCAAAATCAACATCCTTCACTCTTAACCTGACGCATTCAATACCGCGAAGTCCGCATCCATACAATATCATTGTTATTAACTGAAAAATGTCTGTCATTGCATCAAGGATTTCCATTGTTTCATCAAATGTCAAAACGGTTGGTAAACGCTGAGGCTTTTTAGCCCGGAATGCATCGATATTATCAAATACATCCATGTTTAATACTTTTACATACAAAAACAACAAAGCACTGAATGCCTGATTCTGTGTGGATGCCGATACTTTTCCTCTGATTGCCAAATCGGAAAGAAACGCTTCGACCTCGGCTCTACCCAAATCTTTCGGATGCTTTTTATCATGGAAGTATATAAAACGTTTAATCCAGCCGATATAGCTTTCTTCCGTCCTGATGGAGTAATGTTTCAAACGGATTTTTTGTCTAACCAGTTCCAGAAGCTTTGGTTCTTGACTCATGACATATCCCCTGTTTTTTCCTTGACTTATTATATAATATTTATTACTTAGCGGATACTTGGCAATTCTACTAAGTACTAAGTTTCATAAATTCGATTGCGTATTTGTCATTTCGAACAGCGTGAGAAATCTTAATGGATATAAGAGCCGGTAAAAGATATCCCCCCTTCGGTCGATATGACACCGAACTTATAAATTGGACTACTAAGTCAACAAAACAAAAGTCTGACCAATATTTCGAAATTTTAATATTTACAGAGTATATAATTCGTAATTTTACCTTATATACAGGTTTATTACGAATTAATTCTGAATAACACCATATCTAAAGTAAAAACAAGAAATTTTTCTTAATTTTACTTTTAGATATAGGATTTAAACAAATAAATTAATTATTAACTTATAATTTAAGAACTTAATATATTTTATTAAATTAGATATCAAATTATTATTTCATATCATAACATATTGTATATTAATCTAATTTTAACTATTTATAAGATTTATTTATCCTGTTTTTTTATTAGGAAATAATTCGTAATAATAATTGTTCGTACCGCCTCCGGCGGTACGAACGCGCGCGAGCTGCACGCCATTGAGTAGTTCACCGCCTACGGCGGCACGAATCGGGTAAGGGGGAGTTTTTCTCTCCCCCTCCCCACACCACCCGGCATGCGGGTCCGCACCGGGCGGTTCACGAAGATAATCGGGCCGTAGCCGGATCAAGGTAGCAACCCACAA
>JAHIFE010000030.1 GCA_018901125.1 Pseudomonadota bacterium
ACTCCACTTTTGTCATTCCGGCGAAGGCCGGAAACCAGTAATTCCATTGGGTTCTGGATACCGGATCAAGTCCGGCATGACGGTTTGGGTGTTTCACAAAATTATTAAATGGCATATTAATTCCAAATGCGGTTACCCTGAGGAGAGGGAATATATATATTGTGTCTGCAAAGAGTTGGAATAAACTGGTAAGTTTGAACAACATTCCAGAATCAGGAATTATTATATTTGCTGGAATTTTTGATAATCTGTCAAATATCTTTTAAAAGTATTTTTTGAAGCTCAGGATTTTTTATAAGTCTGTTAAGATATGCGGTTTGTTTATTAAGTTCTGTAATTTTTTTAAACTCCATGTTTATCGAAAAAGAATTACCTTCGAAATTGGCAGGTGGTATCAACTTAACACCTTCAATAAGACCAAGTTTTGTAATATTTATTTTAAACTCAGATTCAGCCTTTATGATCGATGGGAAACGTCTTTTCTTTAAATAACCTCTTATGATGCGGGTTTTTTGATTTCTATCAAGATTCTCGTCAGATAATACATTGCGAAAATCATCCCCATTTACTAAATCAGCAATAGTAATATTTTCCCTTGCGCCGATCTCATAACAAAGCGCGAGAAATTCTCTTTGTTTATTAAGGCTGAGCTTTAATTGATCGAAAATATCGGCAATTATTAATCCAATTTTATTATATTCGGGTTTTGCAAGCTCAAGCGCCATTGCCAAAGAAAGGGTATCTGAAAGAATATATTTTTGCAAAGAAATCGGCAGCTCACAAAGTTTCATGATTTTTTTTATCAAATCAGGATTGTCGGCAAGACCAAGCAGAAAAGCAATCTGAGGCAATTCCTCTTCGTTATAATAGCACGAAAGCATTTTATAACATCTTGAATATTCTATTATATTTAATGGTCTCTGAAAAGAGTTGTCGCTTATGGCAAGTTTAACACATTCATGGTCAGAAGTCTTTTTGCAAAGCACTCTTGCCGTTAAATCCACCCAGCCAAGACTTTTAATTGCATTGATGCGCCTAAAGCCACTTACTATGGAATACCCTGAATTTTTTCCGATTAGTATCGGTGGATTGATAATGCCCTCGCTATTTATTGAACGGGCAAGAGCATCTGTGTTTTCTTCTATAGATATTTTATAAGTGTCATCTTTTATGAAAACGGAAGATAAGTTGATAGCTTTTTCTTCACATATCATAAGTTAGCGCCTGCAAGACGTATTAAAGCTTCCATGTATTTACTGCGGGTGTTGTCGATAACATTTTTTGGAAGAGAAGGTGCGGGTGGGTTTTTATCCCACTTGATCGAAGAGAGATAGTCTCTTAAATATTGTTTATCGAAACTTAATTGGGAGCCACCGGATTTATAAGAATCTTTCGGCCAGAATCTTGATGAATCAGGAGTAAGTATCTCATCTATGATAATAATTTCATTATCTATCAGCCCAAATTCAAATTTTGTGTCAGCAATTATAATACCTTTTTGTGCTGCAAACTGTGCCCCTTTTTTATATATTTCGATACTTAAATTTTTTATATTTTCAGCCAGTTCTTTACCTATTCTTTTGACAGTTTCATTAAAATCTATATTTATATCATGAAAACCTACCTCTTCTTTTGTAGAAGGAGTAAATATTGGTTCGGGCAATATATCAGACTCTTTCAAGCCTTTAGGAAGTTTGATTCCGCAAATTTCTCTACTCTCCTTATAGGAATTCCATCCTGATCCTGATAAGTATCCTCTTACAACACATTCGATGGGAAGTGGTTCGGTTTTTTTTACAAGCATACTTCTTTGATCTAAAATATCTGAATATTGTCTGCATTCAGAAGGATAATCGCTCACATCAGCTGAAATAACATGATTTTTAACAACGGATTTCATCATATCAAACCAGAACAAGGATATTTTTGTAAGAATCTTGCCTTTATCCGGTATCGGATCAGGCATCACAACATCAAAAGCTGAAATTCTGTCCGTAGCAACCATCAATAGTTTATCGCCAAGATCATAAATATCTCTGACCTTCCCTCTTTTAAGTAGCTTAATATCTTTAAAATCTGTTTCACATACTGCCTGCGTCATTCAAATTTCCTTTCTATCCTTACCGCCTGTAAAATTAGTTATATATCTTTTTACAATCTCAAGGTCTGATTTTGTGATTTTATTAAATTTAATACCAATCTTATATTTGTCGTTGTTGTGCTGTGTTGCATGGATAACTTTGCCTTTAATTTCCACCAAATCTTCTTCCAGCCCGATAGACACCATGACATTATTTTTTTGATCAATCGGAAAATGAGTTTCAAGCATAATCCCTGATTCTGAGACATTAAGAGTCCTGCCAATTCCCTGTTTAATTAATATATCATTTTCATAAATTGCTATGTGTAATAAATTAAGCGAATCCAATCTGAAGTGTTTTCTCTGGTTTTTTATCATTTCTTTTACCATGATCTGGTTGGAAAAGTTGATATTCGGTTTAGTGTATCTGCATCGTAAAGCTCAAGCCTTAACCTGAAAGCAATTGTTTTTTTGCCCGGGGTCTTTATTCATCAGTTGAATATAAATATGATGGACTTTTTTTATAAGCTCATTATAATCATTTTTTATCTGTAATATCTTTTCTATTTAATTCGGTTGAAACCATTGTAGTTGCAGATATACATGTTCCGATATTTTCCAGGATATTTTTAAAGGTTAATGAAAGACCATCGTATTCTTTTTGAATATCCCCTGTTTCAATAGCAGAAGCTTTGATGTTTTTTGAACCCAAAACTGATGCTGAATGCGGCTCATGACCAATATTCATGAAGGGAATCTGTCCGATAAAATCCCCGGCACAAAGATCTACTATTGGTAGATATCCATTTTTTGTATTGCGGACTATCAAAACTTCCCCCTCTGTTATTTTATAACATTTGTTATTGGCTGAACCCTGTTCGATCAGTATTTTTTTATTTTGCAAAATGTCCTTCACGTTTATTTTTTTTAAATATGTATCAACCATCATTGCTGTTTGCTTTTGCAGCCTGTTATCAAGGCTTTTCAATATCTCCTTCATCAAAGAAGATAATTTACCATATTCACTGTAAAGCCTTTGCGAATCAAGCAGGCCAAGCTGTACTGTTCCTACAGCAACTGCAGAAGCATTCCTCACCCTTTCCCCCGGCATAACAGCCGATATGCTTCCGATAAACGAACCGTCACTTAATCTTAAAATTTTTATGGTACCCCGATCTGTTTCCTTGATAATTTCAACTGTTCCTTCCAATATAGTCCATATCCAGTTGCCATATTTACCCTCTTCCACTATTTTGTTGCCATCGAAATGTTCTTCTTCATCAACAACATATGCATAATCAACTAGTGGTCCTCTTATTACGGGAATAATTGGTTCTTTGTCAGAGCGTTCTGAAGGAGTTTTTGTGAAAGAAACAGGGCCAAGTTTTTCTATCTGGCCATCATCAAGCATTCTTAAAGCATCTAAGGTTATTTCCATTCTGCTTTTTTTTACGACATTTTTTACTTTTACTTCTTCCTGGTAAAATTCAAAATCGCCTTCAATCCATCCGAACAGTGCATATGCGGCATCAATGCCCTGCTTATTACCGGTAGAAGCATCAACAACATTTCCCTTTACAAAATACATTAATCCGGGTTCCTGAGAGTATTTGCTTTTAATCTTCAGAACACCTGTGCTTGAGTTTGTGCCAAAAATCTGGAACAGTTCTCCAAGATTAAGAAAACTCAAATTTCCATAAAGTGATATATTACTCATTTATCTATTGAGCCCAGTTGAATTCCTTTTGTAGATGAACAAGAGTCAGTTTCAAGCACTCCTTTAATGTCGCTCCCACGCCCTGACCTGATAAAGCGCTTGCAGAATAATATGGAACTTTAAGCTGCTTATTGAGATCTTTTTGCAGTTCTTCTATGGACATTATCGGTATAGTGTTGCCTGGAATATCGGCTATATCTCTTTTGTTATATTGGAGTACCAGAGGGATTTTGAAAATATTGAGGCCGCATTCTTTCAGGTTCTGATCAAGATCTCTAAGAGAAATCATATTTTTTTCCCGTCTTATAGCAAAAGAATCGGCTACAAAAACAATTCCGTCGGCGCCTTTCAAAACAAGTTTGCGCGTAGAACTGTATTGGACCTGTCCGGGAACGGTATATAACTGCACTTTAACATCACACCCTTTGATTTTGCCAAGTCCCATTGGAAGAAAATCAAAAAAGAGGGTTCTATCGCCCTCCGTATCAATTGTGACCATTTGGTCGGAAACTTGCTTTTTATAAGTCTTGAAAATATATTCGAGATTGGTTGTTTTGCCAGACCTTCCTGGGCCATAAAATACAATCTTGCATTCAATCTCACGACTTTTTAGATTAAAAACCGCCATTCTGCATAACTCCGAGCATAGTGATATATAAAATGCTAATCCGTAAACATTTTTAAATCAAGGCTGTAATTTCCCGCTTTAGGACCAGAGTCGATCTTTGAAAAAGTCAGTATAACACCCGAGCCGTTCAGAATAGCAATTGGTGAATAAAAATTAATAGCATTAAATTTTAAACCGATTTTAAATATGTCTATCAATGCCTTCTCCCTGCCAGGAACAATCAAGCTGACCATATCTCCTGATTGAAAAGCAACATCCAGAATGACTTCCAAACCCTTTTTTTGATCTTCACCCAATGTAATTCCAACAGAGCTTATATCTAAAAATTCTTCTTCATTGTCATCTGTCTTTGGAATATCCAATAAAAGTTCATCTGAAAGCTTTTTTTCATCAAGAGCTTTTTTCTCGACTGAATTATTTTTATTTCCATTCTCGTTAACCTCTTCTGCAGGAAGCTTTTTTTTGGGTCCTTTTTCCTTTAAAAGATTATCCAGAAAAAACTTTATTTTTTCTTCCTGTCCTGTAGAAAAGATACCGAGTTCTATCCACTCTTTGTATTTAGAAACAGCATCATCTGCTCCGGAAGATGCAAAATAGCATCTTAAAATATTCTTGGCTGCCACAAGCCGTAAAGGTTCTATCTTTAATAACTCATTAAATTCTTTTATAGCTCTTTCGAATTGACCGAATTTGGTAAGTATTATTGCTCCCTCAAGAATTGATGACTCTTTGTCAGTTGAAAAAGCAAATTTTTCCTTTATCAAATTCTGAGTATCGACAGATAGTTCAGGTATTTTATCAGAATCATTATATTTGGATATAGTTTTTTTTAATAACTCAATTTTATTATTAATACCTTCAAGCAATTGTCGGCTGTTTTCAGGTTGTATGCTTTTGTTGATAAGTTCCATAACATTTTTATACGTCAGCATAGCCTCGTTCAGCAAACCCTGAGTCCTATACATCTCCGCTTCCTGTAAAGCTGATTTAATTTGTTCCTTGATACCCATAGAATAATTAACTCACAAAATTAAAGATCAGGATTATGTTTTATGCCATAATATGAACGCATGAAGGTTACACACGGCATATTTAATATTAGTTTGGCCTGTAGTTTATAAGCTATAATTAATTGATGTGCATATAAAAAGTCCATCAATTAATCACATTGGATAAAAAAAGAAAATCTATAAAATTTAAAACAAATATGTTTCTATTAATTTCATTGTTTAATACCTTATTTTAATACACAATGTCAACACTTCAGAAAATATTAGATAGAATCAAATCATTATAACAGATTTGCTTTGTTAGAGTTTGTTTTATTTGTTTCAGCAATACTCTTTATGCATAAAACATATTGACAATAAATGAAATTATTATTACCTGAAACCCACTGATTCAGACTTTTTCGAACCTCAATCAATGCCAGAGATTATCTTCCCTCGGCTTTTTGATGGACTTTATTTGCTAAGTTGTCATAAAAAAATATAAATTAAAATAAGGAGTAGTCATGGATAAGAAAGTAACAGTAATAGGAGCCGGGAATGTCGGAGCTACTGCTGCACAGCGTCTTGCAGAAAAAGAATTATGTGATGTTGTATTAATAGATATAGTTGAAGGCGTACCCCAGGGAAAATCTTTAGATCTTACAGAGGCAGCTCCGATAGAAAAGCATGATGCGCATATTACAGGATCCAATAGTTATGAAGCTTCAGCCGGATCGGATATCATTATAATTACCGCAGGAATACCAAGAAAACCAGGCATGAGCCGTGATGATCTTATCAGCACAAATGCCGGAATTGTTAAAAATGTAACAAAACAGGTTGCTGCTCTTTCGCCTGATGCAATTATTATTATTGTGAGTAATCCGCTTGATGCAATGTGTCATGTTGCTTATGAAGCAAGTGGTTTTCCTAAAAACAGAATAATAGGTATGGCCGGCGTACTTGATTCGGCGCGCTTTAGGGCTTTTATAGCAATGGAACTTAATGTTTCGGTTGAAAATATTCATGCTTTTGTTCTTGGAGGACATGGAGATACTATGGTTCCTCTGCCAAGATATTCAACTGTTGCAGGTATTCCAATAACTGAATTGCTTTCAAAAGAACGCATAGCTGAGTTGGTTAAGAGAACGGCAAACGGGGGAGCGGAAATCGTTTCTCTTTTAAAAACAGGGAGCGCTTATTATGCACCTGCCTCAGCAGCAGTTGAAATGGCCGAATCTATTTTGAAAGACAAGAAAAAAATACTTCCATGTGCAGCATATCTTGAAGGCGAGTACGGGATAAGTGGCCTGTTTATAGGCGTTCCTGTGAAACTGGGCTCAAAAGGTATAGAAGAAATCATACAAATCAGTATGACAGAAGATGAAAAAACAGCACTTAAAAAATCAGCTGATGCTGTTGAAGAATTGAAAGAAATTTTAAAAAAGATCGCTGGTTGAATTATTGCCCAGTAAAAAGCAATTCTGTTGTGCATAAGGTCTCGTAGAAGAAACAGACCGTTTTGAACAAATCACAGCCTATGGTGAGGAAGGAAAAATGGAACTTACCGATATATCGCCTCTTGAAAAATGGGTTGAACTGGAAAAAAAGATAAACAAAAAATCAGGTCTAAGTGCTAATGTGTTTAATATTAAAGGTATCCGCATAAGCGATTTTCAGGAATGGCCCAACAAACTTTGCCCTGAAATTAAGGCTAATGATAAAGGGCAAAGTTTCATATGTGCTGTTGCACATATGAACCTTGCCGTTCAGGCTAAACAAACAAAAAAAGCAGTTATAGAAGAATGTGATGCCGGACTCGTAAAAATTATATATCCGATATTTATAAAAGATGAGTTCCTCGGCGCTATAGGAGCCTGTGGTCTGTTGCTTGATGATGCGGAAGCTGATACATTTCTGATAAACAAAATAACAGAAATAGAGGAAGAAAAGCTTGAAAATATTTCAAGTGATATTGCAAGTATAAGCTCTCAAGAGGCTGAAAAATTAGTTCAATATATAAAAGAAGAAGTTGATAAAATAACGGGCGGTTTATAAGAAAATGGATTTGATGAAAGTTCTTTAATTTTATAAATATATTCAACAAAGCCAATTGCAAAACCTCCCGTTTTGGCCGATCTTCTGCGTTGGGCTAAAACTTTAATCCTTAAAATACTCTGTGTATTCCTGTGGTTAAAATTTTAGCCCGCCTTGACCTTGACAAAACTGAAACGTTTTAAAACTGGCTCAACAGCAAACTGTTTTTAAGAGTGGACCGAGATCCGGGAGATTAAAAGAAAATATGAAATCTTCAAATGTACTTGTTATCGGGGGTGGGATAGCGGGTCTTACAGCAGCTTATGAACTTGCAAAGCTTGATATAAATGTAGAGCTTGTTGAAAAAACCCCATTTCTTGGGGGCCATGCCGCCCGTTTTACCTGCAAAGCTACTGAATGTTGCGAAAAATGCGGTGCCTGCATGGTTGAAGAGAAGATCCAAAAAGTTAGTCAAAATAAAAATATTAAAATCCACACAAATGCAACATTAAATACAATATCGCGAAATGACCGGTTTTATTTTAACATTCACATAAACGGGCAAAATAAAGAGACGGACGTTTCCGTTTCTAAAGAAAATGATATCAGTATTTCAGCAGATGCCGTTATTATGGCAACCGGATTTACGCCGTATTATCCTGCAAAAAAACCTTACGGTTACAAGGTCTTTGATAATGTAATAACGAATCTGGAGCTTGAGGAAATGTTAAGAAACAATAACATTGCCGTTAAGCCATCGGATAAACAGGCCCCGGATAAGATTGCTTTTATCCAGTGCGTTGGAAGCAGAGATTCAAAACTTAATCATTTATGGTGTTCAAAAATATGCTGTGCATCTGCTCTTCGCATGGCCCGTTTAATAAAAAGAAGACAACCAGAAACATCCATAACAATTTTTTATATAGACATTCAGGGTTTCGGAAATGATTTCGAAAATTTCTACGAAAAGGCGAAAAAAGATATCAAACTGATAAGAGCAATTCCAGCAGATATATATAAAGTAGAAAATGAGCGTCTTAAACTTGAATATTTTGATCACCTGTTAATGCAGCCAATAGAAGAAGTTTATGACATGGTTGTTCTTTCTGTGGCTATTACCCCAAAAAACGAATCGAAAGAGCTTGCAGACTCACTTGGAATAGAGACTTATGATACAGGCTTTATCAAATCATGCAATAAAGATGACACCGCTACATCAAACGGTGTTTTTGTTGCCGGAACAGCAGGAGGACCTTTATCAATATCAGAAAGTGCTGCTCAAGGTGCAAAAACAGCATGGGATGTAAAAAAATACCTGAATAAAAATCAATTGGAGTTCTAACGTTGAATTTTTTGAATAAAATAATTATGATAATCGGAAGCAGTGTTTGTGCCCTAAACATTGCCAAAGAACTTCTTTCGGAAGATAAAGAAATAATTATAGTATCAAAAGAAAAAGAAACCTCTGCGTCAATCGGCGCCTTTAAAGCCTTGAGTATCAAACCTGATCGAATATTATCCGGTACCGAAATAATTTCCTGCAATGGCACTTTGGGAAATTTTAAAGTCCTTATGGCAAAAAACGGCGAATTTATTTCAAAAGAAGTATCCGATATCATTATAGCCGAAGATTATGAAAGAGTACATAATTATTTTCATTACGATATAAAAGCATCTGAAAATATTTTGCCATTATCCAGCCTTGCCGGATCTGACAGCTACATAAAAAGTACTGTTGAATCACTTCCGGCAGGTGGTAAAATCGCATTTCTTACAGGCATAGGATATGAAAGCAATCCGTTAATAGCTGAAGAGATTATGCTTGCTTGCCTGAAACTGCAAACGGAATTTAATCGGCAGACTTATATTCTTGCAAATAATCTGAAAGTCTCAGGAAACGAACTTGAAAAATTATACAGGGAAACAAAAAAGTCAGGAACCATCTATTTTAAATTTACGGAAACTGTTCCGGAGGTAAAGCAAAATAAAGACGGACAAATTACGTTTGAATTTAAAGATGAAATTACCCACCATAATTTTAGAATTTCACCCGCGCTTACAATTATAGATGAAACCATATCTGCTTCGGAATATACAAAAAAACTTGCGGCAATTTTTAAGCTTCATACCGCAACGGAAGGTTTTCTCCAAACAGAAAATGTCCACCGTAAAGTTGTATATACTAACAGGAAGGGAATTCTTGCAGCAGGTCCATCCCGGGCAGTATTAAACAATACGGAAATTAAAATCGATTCTGTAAATGCAGCAGCATTAGCTGTCGGTGCAAAATATGATAATAAAAATGACCAGGCAGGAACCGCTGAAATCAACACAGGCTCATGCATTCGCTGCCTTACATGTTACCGTTGCTGTCCTTATCTGGCAATTGCTCTTGAAACAAGGCCTGTGGTTATGTCCGATTCATGTGAAGGATGCGGAATATGTTTTGCAGAATGTCCAAGAGGAGCCATCTCATTAAAATTTCCTGATAACAGGAACATACCGGATCAAATTAAACAATATGCAGATATACAATACGAAAAAACATCATCTCCATTAATAATTGCTTTTTGTTGCAGCCGTTCGGCAAGCCGTGCAAAAGAGCTTGCTTTGAGCATGGGTCATAACCTTCCTTTGAATTTAAAAGTTGTTGAGGTTCCGTGTTCAGGAATTATTTCCATTGAATTTATACTATCAGCTTTCTTAAATAATGCCGAAGGCGTTTTGGTGCTTACATGCCACAAAGGTAACTGCCATTCCGAGGATGGAAATATTTTTGCTGCAAACAGGGTGGAACAGTTAAAAGAAATGTTTGAAAACATGAATTTAAAGAAAGAACGTCTTGAGATAAAAACACTTGCGTCCAATATGGGATATGAATTTGCACAGATTGTAAACAATTTTGAAAACACAATCAAAACTCTAAGGCAATCATCATAAAACACAGGAAACAAAAATGGATCCTACAGAACATATTATTAATTTAGATGAAATAGATCACGGAATATTCAGATCACTGCCATTTTGCCATGGTTATTGTGTAACATGCGGTCTGTGTTCCAGTTCGTGTCCCGCTTCGGGCCTTGACGATTTTGACCCGAGAAAGCTTGTAAGAATGGCAGGATTAGGCTTAAAAGATGAACTCGTGAATTCAAAATGGCCTTGGGTTTGTACAATGTGCGGAAAATGCGAGCATGTGTGTCCTATGGGAATTCATATTCCTGATCTTGTGAGGAATATAAGAGGTCTGAGGGAAAGAGATAAAGTGCCAGGAATTCTTCAGAAGGGTATTGAGGCTGCCATAAAAACAGGCAATAATCTTGGGGTTCCTAAAGAAGATTTTATTTTTATTGCAGAAGATGTTGCTGACGAAATAGCCGAAGAGCCGGGATTTGAAGGCTTTAAAGTTCCCATAGACAAAAAAGGAGCCAACCTTTTAACTACAATTCACAATAAACTTGTAAATACCCACACTGAAGATTTAAAACACTGGTGGAAAATATTTCATGCCGCAAAAGAAGACTGGACTATAACTTCCGATAATTGGGAGGGAACAAGCTGGGGGCTTTTTACCGGAGACGATGAATCTGTAAAAATAATGGCCGGAAGAATTGTGGAGCATATGAACCGGCTGGAAATAAAAAATCTTATGTGGCCGGAATGAGGGCATGCCTACCTTGCGACCAGGTCTGGTCTGGAAAAATGGTATCCCGAAGAGCTTAAAAAATTTGGAACTTATACGGTATTTGATCTTCTTATAAAATATATAAAAGAAGAAAGAATAAAGCTGGACAAGTCAAGATTTGGTGTGCTTGCAACATATCATGATCCTTGCAATTACTGCAGAAAAGCAGAAAAACTGTTCGGCCACGGATTTTATAATGAACCGCGATGGATTCTTGACCAGTGCCTTGATAACTGGGTGGATC
Source organism: Pseudomonadota bacterium (assembly GCA_018901125.1). Taxonomy (GTDB): domain Bacteria; phylum Desulfobacterota; class Desulfobacteria; order Desulfobacterales; family RPRI01; genus RPRI01. Next base: position 11,381 of record JAHIFE010000030.1, read on the forward strand.
TTTACCCCACAAGAGAAAACCAGTTATGCTGTGGAGGAGGAGGAGGCGCTCTTACAACCGGATACAACGATGAACGAATTGCCTACGGAAAAAAGAAAATGGATCAGATTAAGGCAACAGGTGCCGAAATGATTATTGTCCCGTGCCATAGCTGCCACGGCCAGCTGAATAATATAAAGAAAGAGTACGGCATGAAAGATCTTGCAGTAAAATACCTTTGGGAACTTGTGGCTGATTGCATGATATTGCAATTCTGATCTTCATAACGTCTTATAGCAATTAAACTACATTCCATATAGCCCGCCATAATTCAAGAAGATTGTTTATTGTACCTGTTGCTGAATTCAAATTACAGGTTGATGAAACACTTTATAAGGAGGCATAATGGCCTATATTATCAAACCCGAGCACCTAATTGCTGTTGCCGGTAAAGTTTCGCCCTTAATGTCTGGCCTTGTCGACTGGATAAACAAGCTCTGCCCTTCATACGAAATAGACACTCCCCATGAATACGCTCATTTCTTGGCTCAAGCCTGCCATGAAACAGACCGTTTTAAAACTCTACGAGAGTATGCGTCCGGCAATTCCTATGAAGGAAGAATCGATATAGGCAATACACGGCCAGGCGACGGAGTTAAGTATAAGGGTCGGGGGATCTTCCAAACCACAGGACGTGCAAACTACCTGCAACTAGGCATCAAAAAAGGCCGGAGAGATTTATTTATTAATACCCCGGAGCTGCTTGAGCAGCCAGAATACGCAGTTTGGAGCGCTTGCGAGTTTTGGCATACCAGAAATCTGAACGATCCGGCTAATCATGCCGACAACGATATCCTTAAGAAGAAATACAAAGGCAAAATTCTTGATGTTTCACCGATAGAGTTCATCAGCATCACCATAAATGGAGGCTATAACGGGATGGATGACAGAAAGAAGTACTACGCCATTGCACTGGATGTCCTGACCCAAAATTAAACTGCTTCGATTTTAAGCTTTCTTTTGATGATTTATATAATGTGAGTTGTCTGTTAAATCAGACTTAACTTTTTGATAGAACTTATTTGATTTTAAATGAATATTGCTTTATAAAAACATTCCATCTGAAGAAAAGATATTTTATTGTGATCTAAAATCGATGATTTAAGGGAAATGGCATGTCTGAGAAAATTGTTCTAAGCCGCGTACTCCCGCTGCTATTTTTTCTCATTGGGGTAGGACTGTTAATCAAGGCAACCCTGTATACCAAACGAACTTTTGCGTTTCTCGGCAGGACTCTAGAAACAACTAAGTCCTTGTTCAAGGCAGAAAAGGGACCCGGCAACATTTATGAACTCTCTGTGTTAGGAGGTGAAATATGGCAGACGAAAATAGTGAAGTGAAGAAAGATCCAGCAAAGACCGAAGGTGACATTAAAGGGGGTGCGTCAGGCAATCAACAGTCATCATCAACGCCACCACCATCCGGGCCTTTGGCAAAAGCTCAATGCTTTTTGGTAACCGGAGTTGGAGTCTCGCTCCTTGTGATACTGGCATTCCTATATATCCAGCTTCACAATAACAAGATGATTCCTTCGTACGATAAAGACAAGGCAAAGGAATTTTTCTTAAATCTCGGGAAAGCCCAGGGTGTGGTTATCAGAACGCCGCTCTCTTTGCAGGAAATTGCTGACACAGTAAATCAAATGCCTGACGATGGAAACGATGTGCTAACAGCAGAGTTTAAGGAAAGAGTTAGTAAGCTCAAGGGATATACTCAACTTATAGCCGTCACACCCCCCACTGGCAAAGTCCGCCATGGGGGAGGACCATCATCAACATTGGCTAAATCAGCTACGGATGCCTCTGTAATTCAGCCTACAGATCAGAGGATCATTAAGATCAAGGACGAAATCGACAAGATAGAAAAAGATGCTCTGGCACTCTCGAAGAATGACGGTTTTTTCTGGATTACTGGTCCGTGGAAATGGCTTGAGATAATATTCTGGGGAGAGTTTGGCGTTATCATCGGCATTCTTTCATGGGTTTGTTCTAAGGCGGAGAAAGGGAACTATACTAAAGAGATGTTCGAAGATGAGATATACTGGTATCTCGTAGAGATTATCATGGGTCCGATCGTGGTTATAGCGGTGTTCTTTCTCCTGAAACAGTTCATAGGTGCCCTCATGTCAGGTGTTAGCGAAGAAGACGTAAAGGGTTCAATATACATGACCCTTGGCGTTTCATTCACCCTCGGTCTTTTCATCAGGAGGACACTCGGGATTTTCAATTATATAAAGGATAAATTGCCTCTTCCAAATACTTCTGAGAATCAAGGTGCCAAGCCGTAAAGCAATAATCATATGAACTGTGCGCGCTCTATGCCGGTGTGTTTCCAATGTTTTGACCGTTCCTGTGAGTCCGAATTTTAAAGTTAGTCAGGGGTAATATTTAATATGGTTAGTTCCAATTTGAAAAAGATTGATGCCGCTTGCCTGATACTGGCTGGGGGACAGGGCAAGAGGCTTACGCCGGACAAACCTCTTTTGGAAATCAACGGGAAGTCGATCATCGAACGGACGGCAAGTGTTGTCGTACCCTTGTTCGAAGAAGTGCTCATAGTTACTAACACACCGGAAAAGTATGAAACGCTTTCTCTTCCTTTTGTGGCTGATGAACGTAGGGGCTGTGGTCCTCTGATGGGTATCTATAGCGGGCTCCAAAAGACAAAACGCGAAGTAGCGTTTGTGTGCGCAGCGGACATGCCCTTTTTAAACAAAGAAATCATTCTGTCCGAATTTCTCGAACTCGGTACATTCGACATCGTGGTCCCATGTCCGGGAGAAAGACCTGAGTTCCTGCACGCTTTTTACCATAAACGGTGCTTGACTGCGATGCGGGAAAACCTTGAAGCCAACCTCTTAAAAATCGAAATGCTGGTACAGCGCTGCAAGACCCTTTACCTGGACAGAGAGTGGTTCACACAAAACGGGTTGGCGCACCAGATCGACATTGCCTTCATGAACATCAATACACAACAGGACTATCAGCGCTGTCTTGCACAAGGGGAAGAAGGACGAGGCCATGAACGCATTGGATCATTTCAACTGCGAAGAGAGGCACAACACGGCCTGGATGCGCTCAAGACCATCGCACCAAACGTGTTGCAGGAGGTTCGTCAGACATTGATCGAACAGGAGACCGCCTATCAACATAAGTCCGCCGAAGAAGTTTTTTCCAGCCTTTGGTCTCATGGTTCCAGAGTCGGTCGTATCGCCCATCACATCGCAAAAGCAGAGGGATTGGAAATAGAGCCTGCCCTGCTCGCCGGCCTGTTGCATGACCTTGGAAAGTTTGCAAACGGAAGCTATCATGAGAATGATATCCCTGAAGAGGAAAATGCTGTTCGGTTAGCAGATAAAATCCTTTCAGGTACAATATATGAGAAATGGATTCCGATAATCAATGAAGCCATTCTTTCCACATATTTAGAGGGTGAGGCGACCAATGACATCGGTCGAGTACTGTATGATGCGGATCGTCTCGACAAGCTGGGTAACATGGGGGTTGCACAGTTTTTTGCAAAGAATGCACTGCGTCGGCAGTTTTTGGATGATGACTTGATGATTCGAACCAGTATAGAGCTGACTTATGCACATCACGCTCCTGATACGTTAAAGACTGCAACCGGCAGATCCATCGCGCGGGTTCGAAGCATCAGGACCCGCAGGTTTTACACAGAACTTGTGGAAGAATGGGCAATGCTCGGACTCGGCGCATTCAACATACTTGAGGAAGATATAGCAGGGATTGTCTGCATACTCGTGGTACCGTGTGTTTGTTCTTGCGGCGGTCGTCTGAAACTCGAGTCAGATATCCGGGATTCAGTAAAGTGCAGATCCGTACTCGTGAAGTATATATGTGTAGAGTGCGGTATCGAAAGCGAGTTTTCCTTCTGCCTCCCGAACGTGAAAGGTCTTCCACAAAAACGATAAGTGATATGACCGTAAAATATTACGAAGATTTCACTGTAGGCATAGAAGAGACTGTTGGAAATTATGTTGTAGATAAACAGGAAATTATTGATTACGCAAAAAAAATGGGATCCCCAAACGTTTCACTCGGAAAACAAAAAGGATCGGGGAATTATAAAAAAAATATATCGAAGAAAATCTTTCCAAAGAACTTAATATCCAAATGGTTCAGGTACCGCTTATTGTTGACAGAAACAGTGGATTAAATGATGAGATACCACTTAGCATAGGTGGAGGCATAGGACAATCCAGAACCTTTATGTATCTTTTGCGCACAGCTCATCTTGGCGAGGTTACTATAAGCGTTTGGCCGAAAGAGCTGAAAAACATATGCAGAAAGAAGAAGATACATGTTCTGGAATAAAAACAAAGCATTAATTAACAATAATAACATCGTTTTACTGAATGGTTTTTTGTGGTATAGTAAATTTAGATTATTAGCTATGATGGTTGATGGACTCGTAAAATTTCCACAAATTAAATATCAAATTATCCTGATACAGGAGGTCTGTTATGGAGCCGCAGTTAAATTTGGTGCGTTTAAAAACTATGTACGAAAAGATGGTCCTGATAAGAAAATTTGAGGAGCGTATCATCGAGCTTGTACAGGAACAGGGAAGGATTCCGGGTATGCAAATCCTTGCCAACGGGCAGGAAGCCGTTGCTGTTGGCATCATTGAGTCTTTAAATGCTGAGGATGTGATTGTAAGCAATCATCGAAGTCATGGGCATCTATTGGCAAAAGGAGCAGATCCTAAGTATCTCATGGCTGAAATAATGGGAAAGTCTGGCGGGGTAAATAAAGGTAAGTCAGGAACATTGCATTTGGCAGTTCCGGAAGTGAACGCTCTTATGACATCAACTGTAGTCGGAGCCGGACCACCTCTGGCTGCTGGAGCGGCATTTGCACAGCAATACAGAGATGAGCCGAATATAACCGTGGTTTTTTTCGGAGATGGTGCTGCTGCAGAAGGCAGCGTGCATGAGGCAATGAATCTTGCTGCATTATGGAAACTACCTCTTCTGTTTGTTTGCGAAAACAATTGCTGGGCAGGCGCACAGAGTTACTCCCAACATTGCTCGATTGGAAATATTGCACAACGGGGGATTGCCTATGATATGCCCGGTGAGTATGTGGACGGCAATGATGTCGAAAAGGTTTATGACCTTGCTGTATCTATGACGGATTATTGCCGCAAAGGCAAGGGGCCTGCTTTGATTGAGGCCAAGACTTACAGAATGCGCGGTCATGGCGAAAATGACCATCAACATTATGTGGACAAAGAAGAGTTGGTTTTCTGGACAAAAAAATGTCCGATCGGAAATCTGAAGGAAAAGATGTTAAAAGAAGGTCTAATCACAGAAGATGAACTTCAGGTTGTTGAGACAGTTAGTAAGGCAATAGTTGATGAGGCTGTGGCATTTGCAGATGAAAGCCCTTTTCCTTATGCTGAAGAAGCATTAGATGACGTTTGGGTTAAATAGAGGAGGTAAATGATGGCACAATTATCATTTGGACAGGCAGTAAATAATGCGCTTGATTTGGCAATGAGCATGGATGAGTCGATTTTTCTTGCAGGAGAAGGAATTGGAGTCTCGATTCATTATGATCCCAACATGCCGAGCCACGGCCTTCTTGAAAAATATGGGCCCAAAAGGGTAAAAGATACCCCGGTTAGCGAAGCAGCTATAGCAGGCCTGGCCGTAGGAGCTTCATGCATGGGGCTGCGTCCGGTTGTTGAAATCATGTTTTTGCCATTTATTACACTTGCAACAGATATGCTTGTAAATCACGCAGGAAAATTGCGATATTTGAGTGGCGGAAAATCAACTTTTCCTTTAACGGTACGGGTTAAGGCAGGTGTAAATTTTGCGGCCGGTTGCCAGCATTCACACAATCTGGAGGCATGGCTTGCCCACAGTCCTGGGCTGAAGGTTGTTTTTCCATCAACTCCTGAAGATGCCAAGGGTTTGCTTTTAAGCGCAATATTTGATCCCAATCCTGTAATTGTAATTGAAGAAATGGGCCTTTATTGGGGAAAAGGCGAGGTTCCCGAAGGCGATTATCGCGTGCCTATTGGCAAAGCAAGAATTGCCATGCCCGGCAAAGACTGTACTTTGGTATGTTATGGAGGGGCAACAGTTACCGCACTTGAAGCTGCAGCAATTTTATCAAAAGAGAATATCTTCCTTGAAATAATAGATTTGAGAAGTCTTGTCCCTTTGGATAGAGATTGTCTGCTGAACTCGGTTAAAAAAACCGGCAGGCTGGTGGTTTTGCATGATGCAACAAAATTCGGTGGTTTCGGAGCAGAAATTGCAGCAATAGTTGCAGAAGATGCTTTCAAATTTCTTAAGGCACCCATAAAAAGGGTTGCTGCTCCCGATATTCCTGTTCCTTTTTCACCGACCCAGGAAAAGTTTTATAAACCAAGCGCAAGGATGGTTGTTGATGCTGTAAAGTCTATTACAGGCTAATAGGGTAGGGGGCTTTTGAAGATCTCAAAACTTTTTATAGACGAAAATGCAATTGATTTTCCTGCTGCAAGATCCATATTGTCGCGGTTAAGCATGCAATATGAAATAGTGGGCGATCATAATCGGGTATATGATTTTATTAATGCTTCAAAACATTCCATCCAACAGGCCAAAGAAACTCTTTATATAACAAAAAACAAAGGCGCTTTCATAAAAGAATGTCCGGGAACAAGCTGCTATACATGCTGCGGTTATAAGATTTTACATATCGGAACTTTTTGCAGTATGGATTGTTCATACTGCATTCTTCAATCATATTTTCATCCTCCGGTTCTACAGTTTTTTGTTAACCATGAAGATATGATTAAAGAAACGAATGAGCTTTTTGAGGATAAAAATATTTCCAGGATCGGCACCGGAGAATTTACGGACAGCTTGATATGGGAAGAATTGACAGAGCTATCAGGCATGCTGGTGAACCAATTTTCAAAGCAGAACAGAGCCGTTCTTGAACTTAAAACCAAAACAACCAACATCAAGCTTTTAAAAGAACTTTGCCATAACCGGAAAACTATAGTTTCATGGTCATTAAATACCGAAAAAGTTATCAGAGAAGAAGAACGCCGCACATCTTCACTTAGCGCAAGGCTTGAAGCGGCAGCATTATGTCAGTCGTGGGGATATCCTGTAAGCTTTCATTTTGATCCTGTAGTTATATATGATGGTTGTGAAAAAGATTATAAAGAAGTAATCCGAAAAATTTTTACATATGTGTCACCTGATAACATAGTCTGGATAAGTATCGGTACATTCAGATTTATGTCTTCTCTTAAAAGTATTATAAAAGACAGGTTTTCCGGTTCAAAAATCGCTTATGGCGAATTTATTACCGGACTTGACGGCAAAATGAGATATTTCAAACCGCTAAGAATTGCTATTTATAAAAAGATGGTTGAGTGGATAAAAGAAATTGCACCTGATGTACTTGTTTATTTTTGCATGGAAGATGATGAGGTCTGGGAAAAATCGACAGGATTCATTCCGGAAAAATATGGGGGATTGCCTGCAATGCTGGATAAGAGTGCAGCATTGCATTGCGGTTTGAAAAATGAACTGTAGTTTTAAGTATCACATAGCCGCTTGAATCCTTGAATCGCAGCAGATAGCGCATTTCCCGTTGCTTGCCTGAGGACTCAGCGAGCGAATCTGAAACTGATAAAAACCCTTACTGTTGAAGATTCTCTGATGCTTGCAGCGGGGAATCTTCAATCCTTGATTCCTGGAACCCTATTGTAACTCAAAAGTTGCTATTAAAGGAAAATGATCTGAAGGATATCTATCTAAAAACTTATTAGTGATAACTTTTGTATTTTCAACTTTTAAATCCCCGCTATATAAAATCCAATCTACCGCTTTTATTTTACTTTTTCCGGTAAAGCCATGATTAGTGCCGATGCAGGATGTTTTAAATGCGTTTGAAAATTTCGGGTATCCATCAAGTTTTGAAGTAAATTCCAAATAACATTCACTATCTGATGTTGCATTAAAATCGCCCATCAAAACTATCGGCCCTTTTCCTGTATGACGACGTAATCGTTTTCGAATCAATTGAGCACTTTTAACTTGCACAACATCTTCAAAGTCAAAATGGGTGGTAACAATGATCAAGCTTTGATCGCCGTTTTTGAAGATGCCCAGAGTACATTGGCGCGGCCATAGGCTTTTGCGAAATTTACTGGGTTTATTAGGTGACGAACTTAAATAAAAATGTTTATAGTAAATACAAAGCCAGCTCTTATGATAAAACATTACATTGTTTTGCCAACGTTTCGGAGCTGGATTTCTTTGCCCTATATATTTATAATTGGGCAATATATTCGATAAATAATTTATCTGAGAATCATTAGCCTCTTGAAATGCATAAAAATCATATACAAATGCCGATAAAAGAGAAGTAATAGAATCTTGGCGATGTATCCAATTATTAGGTCCATCTTCGGCATGACCGAATCGAATATTTAAACTCATAACCGAAAAAAAGTGTGTGCCTGGTGAGATAGTATTATTCATTAGGGACAATCCTGTTTTTATTTTAAATAATGCTTTTATATATTTATATATCTGTTAATTTATTAAAAAATTAAACCTAAATAGTCCGGTAATATTGATCATTAACCCAAAAGCCAAAATTTTCATAACATTACCCGTATCTCCTTATCAAAGGAAAAATAGAATTTTATAAATATGTTTGTGTGCCAATGCAATAAATGCAAAAAGATTTTCCGCTCCGAATTATATTATTATTTGTTACTAATTTTATATTCCGGTAGTTACGCGTACTGTGCTGGATTTTATGAAGTAAGATGGGTTGATGACAGGGATACAATTATTTTTTATAAGACGGATAATAAATTCGTTACATCGCTATTATAGAGCGTTGTACGCTGGATGGCAATGCGCCCTGCTTGCGCGGCTGCGGCAACCATCCGATCGGGATCGAAGCACTGACCGTTTCGGCCGCCTGCCGAACTGGTGATCGACTCGTCCATCAAAGTGCCACCCAGGTCGTTCACTCCTGCACGCAGGCTGGCAATGACGCCCTCCAAGCCGAGCTTCACCCAACTGGTTTGGATATTCAAAATGACAGGATTGAGTACCAGACGCGACACCGCATACATCAGCAGCGTTTCACGCGCGCTTGGCCCCGAGCGGGCCAAGCGCGCGTGCCAGATCGGAGCCTCCATATGTACAAAGGGAAGTGGCACAAACTCGGTAAATCCGCACGTCTCTTGTTGAAGATCCCGGATCGCCAGCAAATGTCGAGCCCAATGGATATAGCTCTCGACGTGACCGAACATGATAGTCGCTGTCGACCGCAAACCTACCTGATGCGCGGTTCGGACAATTTCCAGCCATTCAGCTGTAGTAACCTTGTTGGGGCAGATAACAGCGCGAACCTGATCATCAAGGATTTCAGCCGCTGTTCCAGGCAGAGAGCCGAGACCTGCGTTTTTAAGTCTTGTAAGGAACTTTCGGAGTGATAAGCCAAGCGTTCGCGCGCCATGCATCACCTCCAACGGCGAGAAGGCATGGATATGCAGATCCGGTGCTGCGGATCGGATAACAGACAAAACCTCCAGATAGAAGTCGCCGGTATAATCGGGATGAATGCCTCCTTGCAGGCACACCTCCGTCGCCCCCCGCTCATCGGCTTCAACACAACGCCGGGCGACCTCCGCTAAATCGAGGCGGTAAGCCGAGCTTTGCGAATTCTCCATGCTGTTTTTTGAGAAGCCGCAGAAGCCGCATTTATAGAGACAGATATTTGTGTAGCTGATGTTGCGGTTGATGACATATGTCACCTTGTCGCCAACCGTTACTCGTCGAAGCCGATCCGCGGCCTCGACGATGCGGTTGAAGTCGTCTCCTTCAGCCTCGAACAGGCGAACGATCTGTTCAGACTCAAGCCGCCGTCCTTCACAGGCCTTATCTACTATGTGGTCGATCTCGTCCGAGCAGACATTGCGTAAGCCGTTCGTTCGTTCGACCGGCATCGGTGTGTCAATACCCGGCCGCCATGCCTCAACAACCGGCATCCCCCGGCCATCGATGGCCCGCAAGACGATCGGCCGAAGCCTGCTGTCTAACCATCGACCGGCATCGCATGCATGCGCAGGGCCTATCGCCATACGCTCTCTCAGCATCCTACCACTCGACGCTGTTGCATGATCGAGCATTTCTATATGCGGCCAAGGAGCCTCGGGGTTCACGTGATCCGATGTTACCGGTGAAACACCACCCCAGTCATTGATGCCGGCGCGCAAAAGCGCAGCCAATTCAGTCGCTGAGTGCAAATTAGGTGGTGCCTGCAAAACCATGCCAGAACCCAGAATTAGGCGCGCTGCCGCGATGGTCCAAAGATGCTCATCCAGTGACGGCTCATGGAAGTCCGCCATTTTTGTTCCGGTCTTGGCGCGGAAATTCTGTAGAATGACTTCCTGAATATGGCCATAGCGCTGATGAAGGTTGCGAATAGCCACCAGCGCCTCGATCCGCTCCTCACGCGTTTCGCCGATCCCGATCAGTAACCCGGTAGTAAATGGAACGGCTGCGCGCCCCGCCTCTTCAATGGCGGCCAATCTTTTGACCGGATACTTGCCGGGCGAACCGTAATGAGGGCCGCCACGAATTGAGAGGCGTTTTGATGCCGTCTCCAGCATCAATCCCATCGAAGCGGAAACCGGCCTCAATGCTGCATAATCCGCATACGACAACAACCCCGGATTAAGGTGCGGCAGCAATCCTGTCTCGCTAATGACAAGCGATGCCATCTCGCCCAGATAGGAAAGCGTCGATGTGTGGCCAAGTCGGGCAAGGGCCGTGCGTGCCTCTTCGAAGCGATCTTCCGGCCGTTCACCCAGCATGAACAGCGCCTCGGGGCATCCCGCGTTCTGCCCGGCGTGAGCTATTTCCAATACCGCTTCCGCCGACAAGTAAACGGTTTCCATTTTTGAGGGATGTGTGGCGAAGGTGCAGTAATGACATACGTTGCGGCATATTCGAGTCAGGGGAATGAAGACTTTTTTCGAGTAAGTCACGAGTGGACCGAAGCCATCAAGCGTCAGTCGCTCGCTGCTACGAAGCATATCGCCAAGCGAGAACTGTTCAAGCGAGGCTATGATAGACGCCGATTCCTCATTGACAACGAACGGCTGGATGAAAGTCAAATCCGGTTTCCGGTTTCGGTTATACACATAGCTCCTGCACCTTTCAATTGCCCCGCTCTTTCGGATTAGCGCTTAGCAGCTGCGACCAGTTTGTTGATACCATCGGCATAGAACATGCTCTGTTCCTGGGTGAAGTGGCGGTAAGGCGCCATCGGACAGAGCGAATCGACAACCGGCCAGAAGGGTTCGAGCCTTTCCATGACCTGATCGATACTTCCGCAGGCTACGAATGCTTCAACCATCTCGTCGGGAACAAGGTGCTTGACGGCGAGCGAATCACGCTGATCACCTTCCCGGAGAAGCGCGGCTTCTTTCTGAAAGCCAGATGAGGCGAAAAAGGGTTCATATTCCTTGATGCCGCAATAGCCCGCGACTGTGGGGCGAGCGTCGTCGATGGCCTGCTGCTTGTTGTCATTGATTGCTACCCAGGGCCAGGCCTGAATCTCGATATCGGTGCGCTTCCGTCCGGCCTTGGCGAGGGTATCCGCGATCACGGGTGCCTGTTCTTTCGTATAGTCTGAGGACCACAGAGCGTGGACCAACAGCCCGTCACCGATCTCGACTACCGCAGCAGCCAGCTTCGAGCGCAGTGCCGCGATCCAGATCGGCACCTTTTCGCGGACCGGCGGCGCGGTCAGCGTGAGTTCCTTGAAATCGGCTTTGTAGTAAGTGCCTTCATAAGGTGTGAGTCCCTTATGGGCATTGGAGATGATGTGGCGGATCGCAGCTACAGCGTCTCTCATATAGGTGACGGGCTTGTAGTCAGGAAGGCCATAGGTACCTACATTGATCGACGATATGCTTGTGCCGAGGCCTAAAATAAAGCGCCCCTCGCTGATTCGGTCCATATCCATCGCAATCATCGCGGTTTCAAACGGGCTTCGCGATGAGGCCACGGCGACGCCGGGCGCGATCTTGAGTTTCGTCGTGGCCGCCGCAGCGACGGCAAGGTTACCCCAGGGCGGGCCGTACATCTGGAGCGCCATGGCGCCCTCGAACCCGGTATCCTCCATTTGCTTTGCTATGTCCATAAGAACCGGAGCGGCAGTGACGGGGATCAAGCCCCAGAACTTGCGATCTTGCCCAACAGCGTTTTTATCTTGTGTCATTGGGATGTCCCCTTTCGATTGGTAGGGTTTTTATTGAAAAGAGTTTTAAAGAGTTTTATTTTACTGAGTATATGAACGATGCTTTTGTGTGTCAAGAGAATTTATTTGATAAGACCAGGTCATTTTTTGTTCCGGAGATGAGAGAGAGGCCGATGCGGATGCAAGCAACGCAGGCTTGAATCCATCCCTAAATATGCTCACTAAGCAGGACCTTTGAACCCTTGACACGATGCGAAGTCGAGATCGTCAGGCGTATCGATATCGAGAGCTAAGCCCATTCGTTGGATAACAGGGCAATTCTTGCCAACCTGCGCGCGGTGCAGCGCAAAGCTATCCTTTCCAAAGCATAATCTTATAGGCCGGTCTTCAGTGATCGCCAAGGCGTTCGTGCCGCTTCCATGCCGATCAGGTGCTATGGCAACGCCCGCCAACTCCGCAGCATCCAACAGAGCTTCGATGTCCTCAGCTGCCACGAGCGGCAGATCGGCGTGAATCACGAGGATGCGCGCAGTGCTCATTGCCTGTCTTGCGGCTTCCAGCTCGGCATTGAGTCCCCGACCGTGATCTTTAAGCCATTCACCTTTCCACCCATCCGGTGTAGCTGGCGACAGCACTTGGATTTGCCCGATCCGCGGTACCTGGCGTAGCGCCCCCACCAAGTGAGCAAATAATTGTTTACTCAGATCGGCCCTTCCTGCCGGGTCGAGACGTCCTGACAAGCGAAATTTACGTTTGTCAGGTGCGTTAAAGGCGACTAAGGCTGTCCATGTCTTTACCGCAAAGGAATCGGCGAAATCAAGTGTAGCGCGCGCTACGCGAATACGGTCGTCGAGTGTATTCATCAACGTGTCCTCGCGACGACACGGAATATCGGGATCATCCTGCGGGTCGCGCTTATCGATCAAAAGTCCGTCAATGAGACCGGCATAATGTTGCGCAACATTGCGCGCGGTCGCTTCTATACCCAGTTCGCAAAACAATTTGCCTGTCGGTCCTTTCACCGCTTTACCGCCAACTAAGGGAGAGACAGCGATGACGGGAACCGTGGTATCAGCCAGCGCCTTTCTCATGCCGGGCACGGAAAGAATCGGATCGATACTGAGAAACGGGTTCGACGGTGCGATAATAATCGCCCGAGAATGGTTGGAGGTGATCGCCTCCAGGACACCCGGTGCCGGCTGTGCCTTTTCGGCACCTGCGAAATGAATCGCCGACACACGCGGTTCGCAACGGCGTTTTACGAAATAATGCTGAAAAGAGAGGAGGCCTTCGTCCGTATCGACTCGTGTCTCGATAATATCATCGGACATCGGTAGAATACGAGTTGCAAGGCCCCATCGATGCGCGAAATCAGCAGTTATCTGAGACAAAGGCTGACCGGCGGCAAGTGCTGCCGTGCGAAGCACATGCAGGGCCAGGTCTCCGTCGCCTATCTGAAACCAGTCTTCGGCGCCGAGCGAACGTAACACCTCCATAAAATTCCAACTTTCGTCGCGTCGGCCCCAGCCTTGGACCGGATTTGCCTGGTTTGAGAGAGTATAGAGAAGCGTATCGATATCCGGCGAGATATGCAGCCCTAAATGGACGAAGTCATCGCCTGTGTTAACGATGGCCGTAATACTTTCGGGAGAAATGACATGCGTTAGACCTAAGACGAGTTTGGCTCCGCCAATCCCGCCGGTTAAAACAGTAACAGGTCCGCTCATCGGAACAGATCCTCTTCGACGGGACGGATCAGGGCTTTCGCCGTAGTCTCAGAAACGGTCCAGTCAAGGCCGCGTACGAGGACGCTTGGCACACCTTCGGCTCCCTCACCCATTTCGAGGCCGGCAGCACTGGCGATCATATCCGCAAACCCTACCTGGGTGACCTCGAGGCGGCGTCCGTTGCGGTCGGTATCGCCACGCCGGTCGATCAGGGCCGGCAAACCACTGGCGCCGATTGCAACGTTTACCACACCCATCCGCCAGGGCCTCCCGAAACTGTCGGAAATGATGACGGCCGGCGGCACCGGCCAGCGGCTACCCAAGTCATGTCGCAGAAGAGCCGCCGATCGGTTTGCGTCCTCAGGCAGTAGTAAGACTCGCTCGCTGTCATCCGAACCGATGTTCGAGTGGTCAATACCGGCATTTGCCATCACATACCCGGCTTTGTGTCGCGTGATGAGAACGTTCGGCGCGGCACGTACCACATCGGTTGATTCGGCAAGGATAAGTTCCACTAACCGCGGATCCTTGTTCACGATCGCGGCAATTTCCTTTGCCTTTTTCCCGGCTTTGATATTCCGGAGATCGACAAAGCGGCCCTCGGCCTTGGATACGATCTTCTGCGCAACGACCAAAACGTCGCGACGCTCCGGATGAATTCCACCTGCCTCCAGCGCATCAGCCAGGATCTGTGCCAACGCACAGCCAGGTTCAACTTCGCCTATACCTGTGAGGGGGAAGAGCTGTATCATACTTCGCTTCCCCTTAGTCCGCTTGCTCGATCAGTTTGCCGGTTATGGCGATGCCGGCACCGTCCACCTGGTAGGTTTTATTCATGAAGATCAGGATGGATGTCATGGCTTCCGCTGCGGCAGAGTTGGCAAGAACTCCACCATGCAAACCCCGCAAACCAGTGGCCCGGACCAGATCGATCACCTTGGAGCGCGCGGCTTTATCGTCGCCGAAAACAAGGACGTCGCAAGCCACTTCCTCATCTGTGATCAGCTTGTGAGCAGCAACGTTATGGAAGGCGGAGACAACTTTGACACCGTCGCTCAGAAGCTTTTGCCCGCGTACGGCAGCACTTCCCTCGGTCGGTAACTGGACGCGCATCACCTTGGGCGGGACCAGCGGAACGGTCGTGTCTACAACGATCTTGCCAACCACATGAGGTGCGATGTCGGCAAGCGTCGATTCCTGAGCCGAAAATGGCACTGTAACGATTACGATATCGGCTTTTGCCGCCGCCCCGGCATTATCCAGACCACTGAGGCCGAAGCCCAACTCGTCAGCCGCCCGGCATGCCTTTTCCGCAGAACGCGAACCGATGATGACCTTTCTGCCCGCTTTGGCAAGACGCCGCGCGATTGCGGCCCCCAGATTCCCTGTACCACCGATCACTGCGACAATAAATTTGCTCATGAAATGCCTCCCACTTGCCTCTTTCTGTTCTTATTTATAACGGATCTTCCCCCATTAAAGAAACGAACTATGGCATATAACGATTTATATTTATTATCGTTTTCTCTCTGATGTTAGCATTTTCTTAGTGTACA
>JAHIFE010000204.1 GCA_018901125.1 Pseudomonadota bacterium
ACTCAGCCAGTTTAAAATAATCCAGGAATGGGCTCAAATAGGGATAAAGCATGACAATACCTCCAATTTAGGTTATCATGCTTTACCGTTAAAGCCTTAATTTACAATGCAAACTTCGCTAACCGCGGGGTTTGAGGGTTAGCATTCTGGATTTAAGGATTAATCATGAAAAGATTTTTCTCTATTTTGATCTTGTCTGTGCTATTCCTTTTTAGCAATGGTTGTGGTGGCTACAGAGCAAGAAATTATGAAGGCCCAAAATTAGATGTGTCTGAGATATCTATCATAACTACCGATGATCAGTTTGTTACTATTGGAGGTATTGATGGAAAAAAGTCCATAGATAAATCAGATACTGTAAATGTTTTAATTTGGGGTCGCTATCCAAGAGAAATTTCAGTTTTACCAGGAAAACACTCTATTTTACCTTGTTATCAGAATCCTTATGAGAATGCTTGTGCTGAAAACTGGATAACCATAGAAACAGAACCTGGGCAGACATATATTGTAAAGCATGAAAGACTTGATGAAAACAAAAAGAAAATAAAGTTTTGGATAGATAAACTTGAATAATAGTAGTGAAATGCTAACCCACCGGCTACACTGGACAGCAGAAGTCGGTGCATTTTAAACAGTCTGACTTAATGCGGCATATTTTTTTGCTTTTTATTTTTGCAGTGGAAACTTCTGCTGCTCAGTGAGCCGGGCCGTTAGGCAGTGACCGAATCTATTCAAACCCATAAGGAGGTTTACTACATTGGATATTCCACGGATCTTCAACATCACCGAAAGTGCTCACCGTATCCATGACCCGTTCACACCCGAAAAGCTCGCCACTCTCGGCGCGGCGCTGCGTCTGGAAAGGGGGACCCGAGTGCTCGACCTCGGCAGCGGTTCGGGGGAGATGCTGTGCACCTGGGCACGCGATTACGGAGTCATCGGCACCGGTATCGACATGAGCCAGTTATTCACCGAGCAAGCGAAACTCCGCGCTGAAGAACTCGGTGTCGCCGATCAAGTCAAGTTCATTCATGGCGATGCTGCTGGCTTCGTCTCTGACGAGAAGGCTGGTGTGGCAGCCTGTCTCGGCGCCACGTGGATCGGCGGGGGCGTCAGCGGAACTATCGAACTTATAGCGCAGAGCCTCCGCCCGGGAGGGATCATCCTCATCGGAGAGCCCTACTGGCGGCAGTTACCGCCGACGGAAGATGTTGCCAAAGGGTGTCTTGCACACTCAATCTCCGACTTTCTCATGCTTCCAGAACTTCTCGCGTCTTTCGGCCACATTGGCTACGACGTCGTTGAAATGGTTATAGCTGACCAAGATGGTTGGGATAGATACGAGGCGGCCAAGTGGCTCACCATGCGCCGATGGCTTGAAGCCAATCCCGGCGACGAGTTAGCCAAAGAGGTTCGAGCCAAACTAACCTCGGAACCCGAGCGCTACGCCGCTTACACGCGTGAATACCTGGGCTGGGGCGTGTTCGCGCTGATGAAGCGGTGATGAGGGGATTACCGGGCGACTCAGAAAGCGGGGAAAATCCAATCATGCCTAACAAATCAATACAGCGGACTCGCTACGCTCCCCGCTGATTTAGGGGTTGGCCGTGAATGATGACTAAACAAAATGAAATGACTCAAGTTAGCACAAAGAAAATACCATGCTCTATGCGCAAAGATGGATCAGCTCGCCTACGAGGGGCGGAGCATCTTATTCCTTGCCTTGATGGAAAGACTCCTGCCTTTGTAGGCATAAAAACAGGTAAAGAGTATGACAGGGGATATATTTGTTATGTCGGGGTAGATGTAAGTGCTGACGACCTTTTGTCAAAGTTAAAATTGGAAGAATTTAAGGGCAAGGAAGCACGGCCGATTTTAGAGGAATATTTGCGGCAACTAAAGCAACTTAAGATTGGAAATGTTGTAACGGTTTCCTGGGCTCAACCAAGCATGAAACTTGAGCTCCAAAAATTGGCTGAGCGGCCAGTTTTAAAGGATTGTAATCCCAAATTGCCATAATTTTTTTTGGCCAACATTTGCTTTCAGCGGATCGCGGCCAAAAAGCGGCCGCTCCCGCTGAGGGTTGGGCAACCAACCATCTCAAATTTAATCATAACCAATCAATATGAAAAATTTTGAAAACAACATCCTTATTCTCTTTGCCCATCCGGCATTGCAAAATTCCAGGGTGAACAGGCAACTCATTAAGTACGTCACAGGCCTCGATGGAGTCACCTTCCATGATCTTTATGAAGCATATCCGGATTTCCACATAAATGTGAAACACGAGCAAAATTTGCTGCTGAAAAACGATGTTATAGTTTTCCACCACCCCCTCTTCTGGTTCAGCGTCCCTGCAATAGTAAGAGAGTGGATGGATCTCGTGCTTCAGCATATGTGGGCCTACGGTAAAACAGGAAAGGCCCTGGAGGGGAAAACCCTGTTTAATGTTATCACAACGGGAGGCCGGGAGTCCCTGTTCCGGCATGATGGTAGTCATGGGAATACAATGATTGAATTTCTTGCACCAATAAGGCAGTCGGCCTATGTTTGTGGAATGAATTTTCTTCCTCCTTTTGTTGTCCACGGTACCCGTAATATCACGCAAAAAGAGATAGTAAGTCACGGGGAGGGCTATCGGAAAATCATAGTAGCTTTACGGGATGGCAAGGTGAACCTTGAAGCGGCACGCTCGCATCAAAGGCTTAATGCAGACATAGAAAGTATAATCATAACGGAAAGGTAATTTCATTGCAAGGCGAAGGCTTCTTTTTTCAGGCAGTTGTATATCTGTCCGCAGCGGTTATATCTGTGCCTGTGGCAAAGCGTTTCGGGCTCGGTTCGGTTCTTGGCTATCTCATCGCTGGTTTTGTCATTGGCCCTTTCGGGTTTCAGTTAATCGGCGAGGAAGGACAAGATGTCATGCACTTTGCCGAATTTGGCGTTGTCATGATGCTTTTTCTCATCGGTCTTGAACTTCGTCCGTCACTTTTATGGCGGCTCCGCGGCCCAATTCTTGGAATGGGAGGTTTGCAGGTTGGCTTGACAATTGCCGCAATAACATCTGTGGGAATGTTTTTTGGCCTATCTCTTCAGACAGCTCTGGCAGTCGGAATGACCCTTTCACTCTCATCCACCGCAATTGTACTACAGACGTTGAACGAGAAGGGACTCATGAAAACAGATGCCGGACAGAGCGCTTTTTCAGTGCTCCTGTTCCAGGATATAGCTGTGATTCCCATGCTTGCCATTATGCCGATATTGGCAGTCAAAGGTGTTGGCGTAGTAAAAGATGCTGGTGCGTCCCACGGAGGAAATACAACATGGGTTGAAGGATTTTCAGGCTGGGGGCAAGCTCTTATTGTGGTCGGTGTGATTGCGTTTATTATTATTGCCGGCCTTTTCCTGATACGACCTTTTTTTCGTTATGTCGCAAAAACGAGAATAAGGGAGCTCTTTACTGCAGCGTCCCTGTTGCTGGTTATCGGCATATCCTTACTTATGACAAAGGTAGGTTTGAGCCCAGCCCTGGGCACCTTTCTTGCCGGTGTCGTTCTGGCTAACAGCGAATACCGCCATGAACTTGAGGGAGATATTGAGCCTTTTAAGGGACTTCTTCTTGGCTTGTTCTTCATTGCCGTAGGGGCATCAATTGATTTCGGCCTGATCACCGCAAAGCCAGGGCTCATAGGAATGCTTGTGGTCAGCCTGATCACCATTAAGTTTATAATTCTCCTGATCGTTGGGAAAATATTTACAATGAAGCATGACCAAAATATTCTTTTTGCCTTCTCACTTGCCCAAGGTGGAGAATTTGCCTTTGTTCTTTTTTCCTTTGCTGTTCAAAATCATGTTATCAGCAATACGGTTTCAAGTCCTCTTATTGCTGCAGTGGCTATTTCAATGGCCCTTACGCCTCTTGCCTTGATTATTAATGACAAACTGATCCAACCCCGTTTCGGCACTAACGAGCAGGAGGAGAAAGAAGCCGACAGTATTGAGGGAGAACATCCTGTTATTATCGCCGGGTTTGGAAATTTTGGAAGCATCGTGGGGCGCCTTCTAAGGGCAAATGATGTGGGAATAACCGTTCTTGAACATGATTCTGACAGGGTGGAACTTCTGCGCAAACTTGGCCTCAAAGTCTTCTACGGTGACGCCTCCCGCCAGGATCTTCTCCATGCGGCTGGGGCAGAAAAGGCCCGGATATTGATACTTGCATTTAACAACCATGGAAAAACGCTTGATATCGTGCGCATGGTAAGGAAACACTACCCGCATCTGACCATTTTCACGCGCTCCTCTGGGCGAACGGAAGTTTTCGAACTCCTTGATGAGGGGATACATCATGTATATCGGGAAACATTCGAAACGTCGCTAAAAGTAGGTATTGATGCTCTTACCACCTTGGGTTTCAGATCCTATCAGGCCCAACGTGTCACCAAAACCTTTAGAAATCATGATATAGAGGCAACGCATGTCCTGAGGCATGCACGCCATGATAAAAAAAACTACATCAGTATATCTCGCCAACGGATTGAAGACTTGGAGCAGCTCATGCTCTCAGAACTTCGCAACACAGAAGAGAATATCGATACAGCTTGGGATACTACTTACGTCATGAAGGAATTTGGAGGAAAAAGTAAAGAGAAAGACAGCTGAGAAAACCCAGGAAAATTACCCTGGTTTTATTTTGTATCTCCTGACAATGAAATAAACGACAAAAATTGCCGAACAATTTAGTGATTAAAGGGGTCAAGTCTGCCGTTGACTCTTATGTCAGAAGTAAGGGTCAACGGCAGACTTGACCCCATGCCTTCTTGACCCCATGCCATTCAGGATGATTGCCTACTGCGGAATCGATTGTTCTAAATGCGAAAGCTATCTGGCAACTCAATCTGGAAAATCTGAGGAGTTAGAAAAAATCGCAGAAAAGTTGGCCAAAGTTTATCGCGCTGAGGTAAAACCAGAGTATCTTATTTGCGATGGCTGTAGAGCTGGCAAGAGGCACTCATATTTTTGCACAAATTCATGCAAAATGCGCAAATGTTGTATAGAAAACAGATTTTATTCTTGTGTCGAATGCTCTGATTTTCCATGCAAGGAACTACAATTTGAATTGAACATGACGCCGGAAGCAAAAGACAATTTAATTAAATTGAGAAGATAACAAAGGTTTGCACTGGATCGCGGCAAAAAGCGCCGCTCCCCGTGAAACCAATCGTGAAAGGATATATGATGAAGAAAAAGACCAGGAAAAGCTTATTAATAGCTGTTTTGGCCTGTACTATTCTTGCTGGAATATCATGCGCTCAAAGACAAGAATCTTCTATCTTTTTGATTGAGTGCAATATTGTTGGTCTTGATATCGATCTTATATTCGGAGGGTATTCCCCTGTAGTGGTTGAATCCAATCTGGTGATTCCATTTGCCAAATACCTTTCTCAAAATGAACATATTAAATCGGTTAAATATCAAATTAATCCAACATATTTTCGGGTTTTTATAAATACTTCCAATCCAAAAGGTGAAGTTGCCATGCATAATGAGCTATTGGATTTAATAAATGGGCTTCCTATTGTTTCTGAATCATTGAATGGTCCTGGAGGATTGCCATCCGTACTGGATAAGGGCAAGGTGTATATCGCAACAAATAATCTGTATGTGGGGACAGCAGATCAATTCCATATATTAAGAAAACCTATAGTATTACCAATATCAGGAATGACTGAACAAAAGATATCTTCACTTGTTCCAGATATTACTGGAAGACGGTTGCTCGTTAGATATGATAAGAGTCGTTTAATTCAATATAAAATACAGTTTAAAGATGTCAGTGATATTATTTCGGCACGGTATCTTGATCTGAAAGAAGGAAGTTCAATATTAATAACAGATATGGATGGCCTGAAAAACCTATCTTTACCTAATGATTTCGGAGCACAAATAGCTCTTGAGGATATAGCTCAGTTTGAATATATATACGATGGGATTAATCGGCCCTGGACTTCTATTTCAGAATTTCGGGAATAATATCATTTTTATAACTTTCAACACACAACAAGGCCTTACACTCGGTTGGCAATTACGCTGCGCTCCATTGCCATCGGTGAGGGATGGATGTATTGAAAGATGAACCAGCCTGAAAACACATCAAAGTTCAAAACTGATTGGGTTAATCTTCCATCTGATATAATTCCTATATCTTTATGGGATTGTCTTCATGATGCGGAACTATTTAAAATTAGTTCAGATTTGTATGATAGGAGTGTGACTATCGAGTTTGGCGCATACCATATCCTTGAATATCACGACATGCCAGAGGATATGAAGTTTATTTTTGGTAACCGTTCACAGGAATAGAAAGTAAATTTATGCTATCTATGCCAAATTTGTCTTCTGTTCTTTGAAATAGGCTTGGACCAAATCGGTGAGGACATCGAAAGAGGATTTGGATTTCAGCCGACAAGTTTCCTTTAATGACAAGAATCGTTCAACCCATAGAGCCCCTTTTTCGCTTTGACTACCGAAACATCTTTTTCGCCAAATGACACCAAAACGTAAAGCACGTTCTGCCCGGTTGTTGGTTTGATCAACACCTTGTTCGTCCAGAAATACCCATAGCGAATCCATTACAGACGCAAGAGATCGGGCCAGTTTGCCCGCTTCATTATCCAAATCGTCATGGAGCATCAGCAACTGTAAAAAACGGGTATAAAAGTTATTCCATTTTCGTTTTCCGGGTGGTTCCTTGGCAAAATGACATAGCTGTTGAAGCAATGCCAGCATTTCGTCGCCAAACGAGCAAACCTGCTCGTTGGTGCTTTCGGAAAGTGCCCGGGCTTTGCGGATAAAATGGGCAAGGCATTGTTGATTTAGATTGACCCATTTTTCATAGCCCCCCCTGTGTCCCCCTGTGTCAGGATAGATGTCGCCTCTGATGTTCCGAGTTGAGAGATTGTTCGCGCCAGGAGGAGGCCAGGAGCCCCCGGGGGCTCCTGGCCTCCGCCTGGCGCGGCGGTCGATGAGAAGCTGCTCTCAACCTACAATCGGCGGCAATGGAGATCTTATGCCTTATTCTGACATGTTTAAACGAAAAATGATTCAAAGACTTGCTGGACCGAATGCGATTTCTGCCTGGGCACTCT
>JAHIFE010000205.1 GCA_018901125.1 Pseudomonadota bacterium
ATATAATAAATATTACCTATAAGTCAAGCTATTTACATAAATTATATTGTGTCCACATATATTATTTTTTATTATGTTATATTTCAATTTATATTAATTAGTTATACCATATATGCATAATATATCAGGGGGAAGATCCGCTTTAATATCTTAGCTGTAATTATTCATTTTGCTCCTTTTTTAATTATTTTTGGTAAAAATTTATCGAAAGAAAAATATATGACAAAATCAAATGGTTATTTAAATACAATTCATTTTCGAAAAATAGTTTTAATTTTTCTGCTTTTTGTATTTTGCTGGTGTCTATGTTCATGTAAAGGCGATAAAAGTTTTGCCATGATCTTTTCAGGTATAATGGATGCTGATATCACACGCGTCAGTTCACAGGCTCAGGGAATAATAACCGAACTCAAATTCGATGAAGGGATGGAAATTAAAAAGGACCAGGTACTTATCAACATAGAAACCGAGAAACTTGGATACCAGCTCGATCAGAATCGGTCCCTCCTTGAAGAACTTAACAACCAATACTTAGCCGCGATTTCACAGCTTGAAATGGCAAAAGCAGAAAATAATAATATAAAGATAAAATACAACAGATTTTTAGATCTTATGAAGATAGATGCTGCGGTTCAGCAGGATGTTGATGATCTTAAAACCAGGTATGACACTTCAACCCAGCAGATTAAATATGTTCAATCTTCTATAGATGCAATAAAAAGCAGGAAAAAGCAGGCGGTATCCGGCACAAAGATTATTGATAAGCAGCTTAAAGATGCAAAAATCACCTCTCCCATATCAGGAACAGTGATTGTTCGTTATGTTGAAAACGGAGAGCTTGTTAGCTTAGGAAGTCCGGTATGTGATATCACTGACTTATCTTTGCTTTGGACAAAGATTTATATAGAAGAAAAAAATATGCCGTTTATAAAACTCGGCCAGAAAGTCCGGTTAAAAATTGACGGGATAGACGATAAAACAATGGAGGGCCGGATATCATGGATCTCCGATAAATTCGAATTTACACCCAAAACCATACTTACCGAAGAAACAAAAGCTTCCTTGGTTTTCGCTGCAAAAGTAACTGTTTTAAATGATAAAGGAATTTTAAAAATAGGCATGCCTGTTACAGTTATTGTAAACCGGGAATCATAATGCTTCCCATAATCAGCATTAAAAACTTTTCAAAATCATTCGGCAAAACGAAAGCGGTAGAAAATTTAAATCTTGATATTGAAAAAGGCGAGCTTTTTGGATTGATAGGCCCGGACGGAGCCGGAAAAACAACAACCATAAGAACTATTGTAACCCTTATGGCTCCTGATTCCGGAGAAATTTATGTAAATAATCTTGATGTTTCAAAAGATATAAGAAAAATTAGAAGCATAACCGGTTATATGCCCCAGAGATTTTCTTTATATCCCGATCTTTCCATAAACCAGAACCTGAATTTTTTTGCAAATCTCTTTGATGTTCCGAAAAAAGAAATAGCCGGGAGGAAAAAAAGGCTTTTTCAATTCAGCAATCTGGAGCCTTTTGCAAACAGGCTTGCAGGACAGCTCTCAGGGGGAATGAAGCAGAAACTCGCTCTTTCATGCACCCTGATCCATAACCCTGTTGTGCTTATCCTTGATGAGCCAACAACCGGTGTCGATCCTGTTTCAAGAAATGAATTCTGGATAATTCTAAAAGAATTAAAAAGCGAAGGGGTCACTATTCTTGTGTCAACGCCATACATGGATGAAGCGCTCAAATGCGACCGCATAGCAATTATGCACGAAGGCTCGGTTCTTGCCCATGGAAAACCGGAAGCACTCACTGCTCTTATCGACAACAACATCTATAAGCTTACAGGATCAGGTCTTATTAATAAATATATAGACTCAATTGTCCAGATCACAGGGATTCTTTCGGTTCAGTCTTTTGGTGACAGCCTGCACCTTACTTTTCCAAAACTTACTTCTGAACAAGAGATAAATGATAAGATCAAAGATATTTTAAAACAAAATTTTATGTTAAAACAAATAGAACCCACCATTGAAGATGTATTTATAGCACTTGTTGAAGGTAAGAGCCAAAATGGAAACTGATATTGCGGTAAAAGCATCAAAGCTGAGCCGTCATTTCGGAACCTTTACAGCTGTTGATGAAATCTCTTTTGAAGTAAAAAAAGGCGAAATATTCGGTTTTCTGGGAGCAAACGGAGCCGGAAAAACAACAGCGATAAAGATGCTCTGTGGCCTTATAAAACCCACTTCAGGCGAAGCTTATGTTGCAGGTTATAATATAAATACAGATAGTTCAATGGTAAAAAAACACATAGGCTACATGAGCCAGAAATTTTCTCTGTATGAAGATCTCACAGTTAAGGAAAATATTGAATTTTATGGCGGAATATACGGCCTTTCAAGAAAAGAAATTTTTGAAAAAACAAAAAAACTTTTATCCGAACTTCATCTTGAAAAAATGCGTGATTCGCTTACAAAAGCACTGCCTCTGGGGTGGAAACAGCGGCTTGCATTAAGCACGGCTTTGCTTCATGATCCTTCAATTATCTTTTTAGATGAACCAACCGGCGGAGTAGATCCGATTTCACGAAAAAACTTCTGGCGGATAATATATGAAATTGCAAACCAGGGGAAAACCGTATTTGTAACGACACATTATATGGATGAAGCCGAATACTGCAACAGACTGTCTGTAATGTTCAAAGGAAAAATAATCGAAATAGGAACCCCGACGGAGCTTAAAAATAAGTATAATAAACCTTCAATTCAGGATGTTTTTATAGAGCTTGTTACTCGTAATTAATATTATTTCCGGCTTTGCAAAATGAAGACAAGAAGAATCGTAAGTATAATAACTAAAGAGTATATACATATTTTCAGGGACTGGCGTTCTCTTATTATTATTATTCTGATGCCAATTCTTATGATAATTCTTTATGGCTATGCCATTACTTTTGATATAAAAAACCTGACTTTTGCCGTTATAGACGATGCCAAAACCCCGGAAAGCAGGGAGCTTATCCGCGGTTTTACTGAAAACCGTTTCTTTGTGCTGAAATATATGGACATAAAGCGGGGCGAAATAGAACCATTATTTAAAAAACGTTTTATTCAGATGGTAATTGTTATTCCCAAAGATTTTTCCGAAAGCCTTATTTCAAACCGCGTAACAAAAGTTCAGCTTCTCGTGGATGCAGCCGATTCAAATGTGGGAACATTTATATACAATTACAGCAACCGCGTCATACAGTTATACAATGAGAAAATTAATTTCAAAACGCCTGGAATAGTTAATCTTAAACCCAGGATTTTGTATAACCCCGATATGAAAAGCGTTAATTTTTTCGTGCCTGGCCTTGTTGCTCTCATACTGCTTCTTATTAGTGCGCTGTTGACATCAATCGCCATAACACGCGAGAAGGAAACCGGGACTCTTGAACAGATTCTGGTTTCGCCGGTCCATCCGATAGAAATAATCGGAGGAAAAGTAATTCCGTATATTACACTTGGTTTGCTTAACGGAACAATAATTTTACTTTTTGCAAGGTTCTTGTTTAAAGTACCTATTAACGGAAGCCTGTTTCTGATTGCTGCTCTGGCGCTGCTTTATATATTTGTGGCTTTAAGTTTCGGACTGATGATTTCGGCATCAGTAAAAACACAACTTGTGGCAATGCTTGAAACTCTTATGTCAACCGTTCTTCCAACCATAATGTTAAGCGGACTTATATTTCCTGTAGCAAGCATGCCTCTTCCTCTCCGGATCATATCGAAAGCGATCCCTGCCACGCATTTTCTTATTATCATACGAGGGATCATGCTTAAAGGAGTAGGATTTTGGGAACTGTGGCAACATGCGGCTGCTTTGTCAGCAATAGGATTTGTTTTGCTTTTTATTGCAACCAAACGTTTTAAAATGACCTTGGAATAATATAATGCGGCAGATTTTTTATCTTATCCAAAAAGAATTCAGGCAAATTTTTCGTGATAAATCAATGATCGGTATTCTTTTTATTATACCCCTGATTCAAATATTTATACTGGGCAATGCGGTTACAACCGATGTAAAAAACATAAAACTTGTTGTACAGGATCAGGACAAGACACCATACAGCAGAGAGCTTCTACGGCAGTTTATTCATTCAGGATATTTTAAAATCAATGGAATTGAAGAAGACTACAACAAACTTTCTTCTTATCTTGATTCAGGGAAAGCTAATCTTGTAATAGTAATTCCCAAGCATTTCCAACGTGATATAGTTCTCGGAAACAAACCGGATATTCAGCTTCTTGTTGATGGAGTTGATGGAAATTCCTCAGGAGTTTCGCTTGGATATGTTAATGATATTATGCAAAATTACCAGGAAAGACTAATAGAACATTTGCCGGAGTTAAGCCTTCAGATTAAAAACATGCACAGAGTTGAGGCCGAACCCAGGTTCTGGTTTAATCCAAATCTTGAAAGTAAGCCATATATTGTACCTGGAATTATTGCTCTTATTCTTCTTGTAATAACATTGTTTCTGACAAGCATGGGTGTTGTTCGCGAAAAAGAAATAGGAACGCTGGAACAGCTTATGGTAACGCCGATAAAATCATATCAGCTTGTAACAGGTAAAATAATACCTTTTTGTATCCTTGGCCTTCTGGAAATAATGATTGGAATGGGATTTGTCTATTTAATTTTCGGGATAGGCATAAAAGGCAGTTTTTTTCTTATCCTTTTTGAATCTTTAATTTTTGTTCTGTCAACTCTCGGGCTTGGTATTTTTATTTCTACAATATCGGATACTCAGCAGCAAGCTCTTTTTATGGCCTGGTTTTTCATGATATTTTCAATCCTTCTTTCAGGTTTTTTTATTCCTATTGCAAATATGCCGCCAGTAATACAACAGATTACCAGGCTTAATCCGCTGCGATATTTTATAGTTATATTACGCGAAATTTATCTTAAAGGAACTTCCCTAAAGGACCTTATACCGGAAACTCTTTCAATGATCACCTTCAGCGCCTGCCTGTTCTTTGCGGCAGTAATCCGGTTCAAAAAAAAGCTGGGGTAGTAATAGTCAAAAGATGGTTTATTAATTGAACATCAAATGAATTAGCGAAAGAATACTTCATGATAAAAAAGATAAACAAGCTAAAACCGGCGGTTGATAAGCGCGCTTTAATTTTCATAGCCGGTTCAATATGGGTTTGCAGCGGAATAATGCTGTTAAGCTTCTCGTATTACTGGATGCATGAATCACAAAATATAAGCTATTGGCTGATAACAGGGATAGCTTTTATATTATCCCTTTTTATACACCATTTTGGATTTTTAAAAATTGTAGATAGAAACCTGAGAAGATTACTTCCAGCTGAAGAGAAAAAATGCATATTTTCTTTCATGGACTGGAAGAGTTATTTAAATGTAGTAGTAATGGCGGTATTGGGAATATTTGTCAGACATTCTTCCATTCCCAGGATATATTTATCTGTCATATATGCAGCAATAGGCTTTGCGCTTATACTTTCAAGTATAAGATATATAAGGATATTTTTATGTCATTTGAAAAAAGAAGATTAATGTGAATACGGTTTGAATTAAACATTTTTCAAATATCTCACTTTAGGATAAGAATTTACCATGATTTATTTTGACGGACATGTTCATTTTTTCTGGACCGGCTCTTTTAAGCCTGTAAGGCCAAAATGGCAGCCACTGATTGATAATGGTTTAAGAGGCATTGCCGCTATTATTGTAGTACATAACCCCGATGATATCGAAAACCTGTTAAAGTTAATTCCGGCCACTTACCACGACAGAACAGGAGATCCGTTTTTTTTTAATGATGGTTCCGGATTTAAGATTTCTACCGCACAAAATTTAAATGAAGATGATTTTCAAATTTTTCCATATCTTGACTCGAGATTTTTAGAAAAGGAATCCGCTGATCTTGCCATATATCGTGATAATGGATTCAAAGGTTTGAAAATTTTATATGTTCCGGAAGAAGATAAAGAGCTTGGTATAACGGGCTGGGAAAATTTTTTCAAACGATCGGTAAAAGAATCGGAAAAGCTTATAATTTATATGATAGAGCAGGCTTTTAGTTTTGGCTGGCCGGTTATTTTCCATGCCGATCTCAGAAAGTACAAAGATTTTGTAAAAGAGGTCCTTCACACATATCAGAAACATCCTGTAATAATCCCACATTTCGGTTCTTCAAGAAGAATTATGGCCGAATTTATGGAACAATATGACAACTGCTATACCGACTTTTCCTCTTTGCTTCCTTTTATGAAAAAAGACAGCAAAAAGTATATTGATTTTATTTCAACCTATAATAATCGTATTTTATTCGGTTCGGATACTGTTCTGGATGAACCGGGCCTGACAGCCGAATACTATTATTTTATAATAAATGCTATAGCTGACGATAAGATTCGTATGAAGATTTTATCAGACAACTACACGCGCATTCATGGATATTAGAGGAAAAACAAATGCCGAAAACAATATCAAAACCCGATAAAAAATGCAGGACAGATGCAAAATCGGTTTTGGAAGCAAGAAACCAGCTTCCCGGAATTGCTGAAAAAATAATAAAAAGTTGTTACGATAAAAAATGTTATACACATATTGATTATGACCCGCTTCCTTCAAAAGATTCTGTTTTTAAAATCATAAATAAATCGAGAGAAATTTTGTTTCCCGGCTATTTTGCAAAGGAAAAGATTGATCCTGCTAACTTAAGATACAACATGGGGCAGAATGTTTCGGTTCTGTTTGATATGCTTGCAGAGCAGATTTCAAATTGCATAAGGCATGATTGCTTAAGATACAACCAGGAGTGCAGCAATTGCGGTACACGCGGAAACAATATAGCTATTGAGTTTCTTGAAGCCATTCCATCTATACGAAAGAAGCTTGCAACTGATGTTATAGCAGCATTTGACGGAGATCCGGCTGCCCAAAGCCATGACGAGATAATATTTAGCTATCCCGGCCTATATGCAATAATGGTATACAGGCAGGCGCATAAACTTTTTACAAGCGGTGTTCCTCTTCTTCCCCGCATGATGACTGAATATGCTCACAGCCTTACAGGTATTGATATTCATCCCGGAGCAACAATCGGAGACAGCTTTTCAATTGATCACGGCACAGGAGTAGTAATCGGTGAAACCACGGTTATCGGTAAAAACGTCCGGATATATCAGGGCGTAACGCTGGGAGCACTTTCACTTCCAAAAGACGCAGGAATACTTCTCAAAGGGAAAAAACGGCATCCCACAATAGAAGATGATGTGATTATATATGCGGGAGCCACTATACTCGGAGGCAATACGGTAATCGGCGCCCGTTCAGTAGTAGGCGGAAACATCTGGATAACCGAATCCGTTGCGCCGGATACAACAGTTGTTATGGAAAATCCTCAGCTGATTTATAAAAAAAGCTATAAGATCCAAACTTAAAAGGAGTATACAGTTATGCCCGGACAACTTTCCGTTGAACAGATTACAAGCAAAATTAATGAATATGATTCTTTAAGGTGCCAAAATGGCACCTTCCATTTTTGATCTTTAAATAGGTAAAGAATATAAAGTGAATATTTTTTTGGTGCTGGTGAATAACTTGTAGAATTGAACCAACCGATTTGCGAGTAGAAATGACATTATAAGGGGAAATGCGGATTTTAAACCTGAAGGATTATAGCAATCTGAATTATTACCGGCAGAAACGATTGTCAGCAAAATATACTTTATAAGGGATTCAAAGGTTATGCTTGATAGAGACTTAGCAGAGCTCTATGAAGTAGAGACAAAAGTCTTAAAACAGGCGGTCAGAAGAAACGTTGACCGCTTCCCTCCTGACTTCATGTTTGAGCTGTCAACAGAAGAATTTGAAAATTGGAGGTCACAATTTGTGACCTCCAATGCCGACAAGATGGGCTTGAGATATAAACCCATGGCCTTTACTGAACAAGGTGTTGCCATGCTTTCCAGCGTTTTAAACAGCAAACGTGCAATTTATGTAAATATACAGATAATGAGAATATTTATAAAATTAAGACAGATGCTTCTTGATAATGCTGATCTTCGAAAAGAGCTTGAAGAACTCAAAAAAAATACCGAGGATCGTTTCCAGGTTGTTTTTGAGACATTGGATCATATGTTGGTTGTTGAAAGCAAACCGAAGAAGAAAATAGGATTTACGGTAAAAGAAAAGAAACGGGAATACGGTAAGTAGCGGCAATGTTGCATTAGTTGAATAATTTTCAATATAAAAAATTATTGATTTAGTTGATTCAAAGTGTTAGTCAAATTTTCGTATTGTTGTTCATTATACAATTTGTGCTGTTTTGGCATTTTCTGGAAAATATAATCCGTTATCTCATTTTATTATTTTTATTACCTATAGAATGAGACCATTGAAAGATGTTCAATTTTACTCAAGTTCAAGGAAGGTGAAAATTTTAACCACAGGAATACATCGAGTATTTCGAGAATTGAAATTTAAACCTGACGAAGAAATCGGGTAAAAGGGGGCGTTTTGCGAAGGTCTCTAAAGGATTGAACATGCCCGGATATAATAAAGCCCCATTCTTCAGATAATTGAAGTATGGGGCTTTTGTGCTTTCAGACAGGCTGATTGCCTTCTGACATAAACGTCATATATTTCAGGAAGTTTTTATCAAAGTAATTCTTGATAATACTTTGTAGTATTTGAGGTCTTTAAATGGGTAAAGAATATAAAGTAAAAAATTCATCTTTACACATGATTCAAATAAATTGAATGATCAACGGGTCTGGTGAATAACTTGTTATGTCTAAAACCATTATGGAGGAATAACCGTGTTATATGTAATCGCCCTGCTTTGTTGCGTGATTATAGTGCTTCTTTTGAGAATATCACGAGCTGTTAAAAAAACCCCGTATCTTCAGGCTTCATATAACACAAACACAGAAACAGTGGCATACTCATGCTGTAATTGTCGTTATTGGCAGCCGAGCGATCTTCTTCCGCATTATGCAAAAGAATCCGGGGAATGTTTACGTTCTCCGGAGACGTGGCTTCTTCAGCATGTACTTACCCGCCTCGATGAACTCTCAAACAGAGAAACACTTGAGGCCGGTTACTTCTTTAAAAATTTTACTTGCGGCATGTATGAACCGAGCACAAAACCTCGATAAGGAACGCGATAAGAGTGTCGTTAACACGATACGAGACATAACCTCTGCTTTAACAGCGACGGCAAAAAGCCGCCGCGCGTTAAGCAACCGTTAGCGTTACGTACAAAAGGAGGACAGTGAGTGGCCGTTGAATTCGCAACCTATAATGATCTAAAATCATTTACAAACAAAATGTCACTTAATGAACAACGAGTGCTAAAATCCAACGTATCTCGCACCACTTTGGGTAAAGACACTTTTCTCTCTCACTCTTCTAAGGATGCTGAGTTTCTTCCTGGCGTTATTCGCCTTCTTGAAAACCATGGTGCTTCAGTATACTGCGACCTATCAGATAATAGGATACCAGAAGACCCCAATCCTGAAACAGCGGCCATCATCAAAGGACAGATTAAACAAAGCGTTCGTTTAGTTGTAATCATAACTACAAATAGCAAAGATTCAAAATGGGTTCCATGGGAGCTTGGCCTCGGTGATGCTCAACTCGGACAAGATGATGTTGCACTTTTTCCCACAGCAGACAAATCCTTTGACCAAACGTGGGCAAGGCAAGAATACTTGGGGCTATATCGTCATATTGTATATGGAAGTATGGAAGATGAGCCTAAACCCGTCTGGATGGTATACGATTACCTAAAGAACACTGCTACAAAATTGTCTGAATGGTGCCGCTCGCGATAGTGCAAGGAATATTAGCAGAAAGGAGCGTAGATAATGGCAAAAAAACCAGTATTTTTTAGTTTTCATTTTAACAATGACGTCATGCGTGTCCAACAAGTCCGTAACATTGGTGCCATTGAAGGAAATACGCCTGTGTCACCAAATGATTGGGAAGCTGTTAAGAGAGGTGGTGATCCATCAATAAAACGCTGGATAGATGACAACATGAAATATAAACAATGCGTAATAGTTTTAGTAGGATCAGAGACAGCTGACCGCCCCTGGGTTAGATATGAAATCGAAAAAGCTTGGAATGATAGGAAACCTATTTTTGGAATTTTTATTCATAATTTAAAATGTCCACGTACTGGTACATGTCGCAAAGGTAAAAATCCCTTTGAAACGTTCAATTTTAAGGATGGCGGCAAATTATCTACGGTTGTCAATTGTTATGATCCTTCACAATATGATGCATACAATGATATTGCGCGGAACATGGACTCATGGGTTATCGCGGCAATAGCGCAGAGGAAATAAAATGGATAAGCAGTTCGAAAAACTTGAAATAGATGGAGAATCACCATCCATTCAAACCCATTTAGGGATTCTTCAGAATGTAATTCAACGGATGGCCTCCAATAGCTCCGCTTGCAAAGCATGGTGCGTAACTTTGGTGTCTGCTGTTCTTGTCATTGTGGCAGATAAAGGCAAGCCTGATTATGCATGGATAGCGATGCTTCCAACTATTCTCTTTGCTGCTTTGGACGCATATTATCTTGCACTAGAAAAGGCATTTAGAAACTCTTATAACGATTTTATCTCAAAATTACATAGAAGATCTTTAACAGAAAACGATCTATATTCAGTTGATCCCAAAGGCAATATGTCACGTCTTCAATTTGAATCGGTAAAATCATTTTCTGTTTGGGGCTTTTACGGTTCCTTGGCAGTTTTAATAATAGTTACAAAATATGTCGCAATTGGGTAAAGCACATAACCACAATTTTAATTCAGACAGGTACTCCACCGCTGCTTTTCACCTAACTGTAAGCTTGGCGATTGCGTGGAGAAATATTCAAGTGTCGCTAACACGTGGGAATGTAAATGATGTTCGATATAGTAATTTCATTCGCCGGAGAAGACCGTAAAGATGAAGAGGGTCACCCATTAAAGGTCAGGTCAAGAGAAAAAACACCTCCCCTTGTAAAAAAATAACTTCTTTTTCACTTGACCTTTTTCCCTTACGGAGAACGCTATTACAATACCCGATTGCACCCG
>JAHIFE010000206.1 GCA_018901125.1 Pseudomonadota bacterium
CATATAGTAAATACTTTAAAGGTTTATAAAGAAGCCCCGGCGTTTATCAGGGAAGGAAATTTTGGGAATGAAGATGTCAAGGAAGCTATTTTACAGGTCTGTTCCGAAATCGACAGACCTGATACTCCCGGCACTGCTGCAAGAAAGGCTTTTTACAGAAAAATTGTATCGCTTTCGGATGAATTGAGGGAACATTTTAAGGAGGGGGTTCTCGCTGTTACCAGGGAAAAAGTAATTGATGTTTCAAGAAAATATCTTGATGATACAGATAATCGATGTGGAATTGCTGTGATATCAGACGAAGATAAACTTAAATCGGCAAACAAGCAGCTTAATGAATCACCACTTAATCTGTATAGAATTTAATGGGAGATAAATATGGAACAAAAAAAAATAACTGTACCTGATATAAAGGAAAGAAAAAAAAGTGGCAGGAAGATAACAATGCTGACCGCTTATGATTATCCTACAGCGCTTCTTGTCGACAAGGCAGGAATTGATATCATACTTGTAGGTGATTCTCTCGGTATGGTGGTGCTAGGCTATAAAGATACGGTTTCGGTTACTATGGAAGAGATGTTGCATCATGTGAAAGCAGTATCCGGTGCGGTGCAAAAAGCTTTGGTGGTTGGAGATATGCCTTTCGGATCATATAATGTGTCAATCGAGGATGCGATTTATAACGCCAACAGAATGATGAAGGAAGCGAAAGCAGACTGTATCAAACTTGAAGGGGGATGCCGGGTAGCTCATATTGCAAAAGCAATTGTTGAAGCCGGAATTCCTGTTCAGGGACATATTGGTCTTACTCCGCAGACTGCATCGTCTCTTGGCGGATTCAAGGTGCAAGGGAAGAGCGTTGAAGCAGCACTTGCCCTTATCGAAGATGCAAAAGCGCTTGAAGATGCCGGTTGCTTTTCCGTAGTTCTTGAGGCTATTCCTTCTCCGATTGCAAAAATGATTACAGAGTCGGTTTCGATTCCTACCATAGGTATAGGTGCTGGCATTGATTGTGATGGTCAGGTGCTTGTAACTCATGACATGATAGGCCTTTTTGATAAATTTACGCCAAAATTTGTTAAGCAATATGCAAAAATAAGCGACATAATTCTTTCATCAGTTGAACAATATAAGTCGGATGTTGAAAATATGAAGTTTCCGGAGGAAAAACATTGCTTTTCAATGAGTACGAAAGAAGCTGAAAAACTTAAAGAAACTAAAAAATAATACACATAAAAAGAATGGATCTGTAAACAGACCATTAACTGGTCGAGAACAATAAACATCAGGCTTATGATAAGGGTTAAACCACTTTAATATTTTTCTTGCATTTCTTTAACTTATAATATAGATTTCCAAGATTAAATTTGGCGTATGTTTTTTGCATCTTTATTATAACGCATTGTTACTATTATTAAGATCCGAGGTATTTGTAGTATTCGATTTTGCTCGGGCTTAAATAAGCTGCGAATTACAACTTCTGGAATACATTGAGTATTTCCGGAATGCAAATTTGAACTGTACGCAGGTATTTTGGTGAAGCTTTTTTAATACTAATTATATTGAGCCACTTTCAAAACGTTTCAGTTTGGTCAAGCTCAAGGCGGGTGAAAATTTTAACCGCAGGAATACATGGAGTATTTCGAGGATTAAAATTTTCACCCAACGCAGAGATCGGCCAAAATGGGACGTTTTGAAACTGGCTCTATTGAAATAATGTGTGTTATTTAAAGGCCTCGAACCATGATGCTACCAAAAACAATTATGACTGCAGGAGGTGTGGGCATAGCTATATCCAGACAAACAGGAAAACCGGATAAAACAGACAAGACAAATATTAACCAGGAAATACGAGCCAAAGAAGTAAGGGTAATAGATCCTGAGGGAAATCAGCTCGGTATTCTGCCTACATACAGAGCCCTTGCTGCGGCAGCCGACTTTGGTCTCGATCTTGTTGAAGTTTCACCGAATGCTAATCCGCCTGTATGTAAAATTATGGATTACGGGCGGTATAAGTATGAACTTGTAAAGAAAAAACAGGAAGCAAAAAAGAAACAAAGTACATTTCAGATTAAAGAAATAAAGGTACGACCCAAAACCAGTGATCACGATCTTAGCGTTAAAATAGATCATATTAAAAAGTTTATCGGGAAAAAAGATAAGGTAAAAGTTACAGTTGTATTCAGAGGTCGTGAGATCACACTTACTCAGTTGGGTAGGGAACTGCTTGATAAAATTGTAACCGGTACCACAGAAATCGCTGTGGTGGAACAAACACCAAGATTTGAAGGTCGTGCCATGATAATGATTTTAGCTCCCAAGTGATTATTGTGCAGGGAGAGTAAATACTTTTTTTAAAAAGCAGTTGGAAATTAAGGAGAAGGTTATGCCTAAGATAAAGACGAATCGTGCCGCAGCAAAACGTTTTAAAAAAACAGGCTCTGGAAAATTTGCATATGCCAAGTCGCATGCGAGCCATATACTTACAAAAAAAACTACCAAACGTAAACGTTCATTGCGCAAGAAGCATATTATCGATAAAACAAATCAGAGGGAGCTTAGGATGCTTCTTCCTAATAGTTGATATATTGAGAAGAAAAGCGTTTTTTTTAAGCACCATGAATTTATATGTATCATTAGTTATATGAGTAAGGAGAAAAAGAAATGCGTGTCAAAAGAGGTTTTAAGGCCAGACATAGAAGGAATAAAGTTCTAAAGCTTGCTAAAGGTTTCCGCGGAGGTCATAGTAAATTATTCAGAACAGCAGCTGATACGGTGGACAGGGCTCTATCATATGCATATCGTGATCGCAGGACTTGTAAACGTGATTTTCGCAGGTTATGGATTATAAGAATCAACGCTGCTGCGCGAATAAACAATCTATCATATAGCAAGCTTATGCATGGTCTTAAAGTCGCAAATATTGATATTGACCGTAAAGTCCTTGCAGATTTAGCGATATCGGATCCCAAAGGATTTGCGCAATTAGCCGGCATTGCTTTGCAGCAGGCTTAAAAATGTTGCTGTTATTAAAAAATGATGTATCAAAAACAAATTTATGCCGGTTTTTTTGATGCACTTTTCACTCGTTTTATTCCGGCCATATCAAGCAATAATTAAAACAAAACGATAAAAGTGGAAAAAACAATAGAACAGATTTGTGACGAAGCCTTCAAGGAAATTAAAACTGCAGAAAGCAGCGAAAGCTTAAATGCTATTTCCGTAAAATATCTTGGAAGAAAAGGTATTATTACTCAATTTCTAAGAAGCATATCTACATTACCTTCCGAAGAAAGGCCAAAAGCCGGGGAAAAGGCTAACGAAACAAAGAAGATTCTGGAAAAAGCAATAAAAGATGCAATAAACGGATTTGAATCTAAGGTTCCTGAAGTAGCCGATTCCATAGATGTTTCATTGCCGGGAAGATCTGTTTCCCCCGGGTCGCTTCATCCTGTTACACAGATTATGAGACAAATTTGCGATATATTTACCCGAATGGGTTTTAATATTGCGGAAGGGCCCGAAATTGAGAGCGACTACTATAACTTTGAGGCTCTTAACATACCAAAATATCATCCTGCAAGAGATATGCAGGATACTTTTTATGTTTCGGATAATATTGTCTTAAGAACACACACTTCGCCCATTCAGGTGCGTGTAATGGAAAATCGCAAACCTCCCGTTAAAATAATTGCTCCAGGCAAAGTTTATCGCAGCGATTCAGATATTACTCATACTCCGATGTTTCACCAGGTAGAAGGACTGATGGTCGGCGAAAACATATCTTTTGGAGACCTTAAAGGAATTCTTACCAATTTTATTCACCTTTTGTTTGACGATAAGACAAGTTTAAGATTCCGGCCAAGTTTTTTTCCTTTTACTGAGCCTAGTGCTGAAGTTGATATTCTTTGCGTTATGTGCAGAGGTAAGGGTTGCAGAATTTGTTCATACACCGGATGGCTTGAGGTGCTTGGTTCCGGCATGGTTCATCCTGCGGTGTTTGAAAATGTAGGATATGATACATCGCAATTCACCGGATTTGCTTTTGGAATGGGAGTTGAGCGCATTACAATGCTAAAATACGGGATTGATGATATCCGTAAATTTTTCGAAAACGATTTCAGATTCTTAAGGCAGTTCTGATATGAAGGTTAGTTTAAGCTGGCTTGAAGATTATGTTCCAATTGAAACAGATATTTACGATCTGGCATCTGCGCTTACGATGGCAGGGCTTGAAGTCGAATCTGTTGATGATACATTTAACTATCTTGAAAAGGTAGTTGTTGGGCGCATTGTCGAAATCAATCCTCACCCCAATGCAGACAAACTAAAGCTTTGTCGTGTAGATGCCGGAGACCGATTCTTACAGATTGTTTGCGGTGCCCCAAATATAAAAGAAAATTTACTTGTTCCACTTGCCATGCATGGAACACTTCTTACTGATGGAACGCTGATTGAAGTATGCGAAGTGCGTGGGCAAAGATCCGAAGGAATGCTTTGTAGTGAAAAGGAACTTGAACTTGGTGATGATGGAAGCGGTGTATTAGTTCTTTCTGATGACCTTCGTATTGGCAGCAGAATTACCGGCGCTCTTGGCCTTTCAGATTATACCCTTGAAATTGGTTTAACCCCGAATCGCTCCGATTGTTTAAGTGTAATAGGTATAGCAAGAGAAATAGCTGCGATACAAAAAACAAAAATAAAATATCCTATTGCAAATGAAATAGACAATAATAAGACAAACAACTTTATTTCTGTAATTATAGAAGCTGTTAATCATTGCCCAAGGTATGCTGCCGGACTTGTTAAGGATATAACAGTTTCTCAATCTCCTTTCTGGCTAAGGAAACGTCTCATATCGGTAGGGCAGAGGCCCATAAACAATATAGTTGATATAAGTAATTTCGTTATGCTGGAATGCGGACAGCCTCTTCATACATTTGACTACGATCAAGTGGCCGAAAAAAGAATTATAGTTCGCACAGCAACAAAAGGGGAATCCTTTGTAACCCTGGACCGGAAAGACCGGATTATGGATGAAGAGATGCTTCTTATTTGCGACGGTAAAAAACCTGTTGCTATAGCAGGAGTAATGGGAGGTCTAAATTCCGGAATTGACAGCTCAACAAAACAGGTTTTAATTGAAAGTGCATATTTTAATCCTTTAAGCATTCGAAAAACCTCAAAAAGACTTGGCCTTAGTACTGAATCTTCATATCGATTCGAGCGGGGAGTCGATCCTGATGGAACAGTAAGAGCGCTTATAAGAGCTTCCAATCTTATTGCAGAAATTGGCAAGGGCAAAATTTATGAAGGAATCGTTGACGAATATCCATTAAAACAGAATACGGATACAATTGAACTTAGTATAAGTAAGACCAATAAATTGCTTGGATTAGAGCTGGATAAAGCTACAATAAAAACATTGCTCGAATCAATCGAATTTAAAGTTCAAAACAGCGGCTCAGATACAATCGAAATAGTTCCACCTTCTTTCAGGGTTGATATTGCAAGGCCTGTTGACCTTATGGAAGAAGCGGCGCGGCTATATGGATATAATAATATTCCCACTACGCTGCCTCTTATGCAGGCCGAAGCCGTCCGTCCTTTAAAAGTTCTTGTTCTTAGAGAAAACATCAGAGATATAATGACGGGGCTTTCGTTCACAGAGGCGATTAATTACAGTTTTATTAATGAATCAGCATGCGACCTTCTTAAACTTTCTTCAGATGATCCTAAAAGACAATTAGTAAAAGTGTTAAATCCTCTTACAGAAGAACAAAATGTTATGAGAACTTCGCTTGTTCCCGGTCTTATTGAAACTATGCGGCGCAATTTATCTTATCAGTCAAAAAACCTTAAGATATATGAAATTGGGAAAATATTTTTAAACAAAGGCAAAGACAGTCTTGCTGAAGAAATTGAAATGATTGCAGGCCTGTTGACCGGCGACCGACATAGTTCGGCCTGGTATTCCAAAGAGACTAACTGCGATTTTTATGATATAAAAGGTTTTGTTGAAGCCCTTCTGGCTGCTTTAAATATAAGTAATGTTACATTTACAAAATTAACATTTGAATTATGTGATTATACAAGGTATGGACATACTGCAAAGATTGTAGCAGGTAACGAGACAATAGGACTTGTTGGTGAAATGGATCCCGAAGTTCTTGCTAATTTTGGTTTAAAACAGGCAGCTTACATTTTCGAATTAAACTGCAACATTCTTCTTAAGCTTTCGAACCTTTTGAAGATGTCTAGACAACTGCCGAAATTTCCTTCTGTAACAAGAGATATTACAATTATCATAAATAAAGATATCGAAGTGATGTCTATCATAGATAATATTAACAGTATTGGTGAAAAGCTTATAGAAAACGCGCATCTGTTCGATATCTTCGAAGGCGCTCCGATTCCACCTGCGAAAAAAAGTGTTTCAATCAGAATAACCTACAGGTCTTCGGAAAAGACTCTTGAAGATGATGATGTTAATAATACACATAAAAGTATTACAGACAGGCTAATCAATAAATATGGTGCATCATTGCCGGCCTGATAAACAAGTTTTCAAGCCTGAGTGATTAAGATGCAAGAAGATTCTTATCCCGAAATAAAGATACCTGATAAGCTATATTTCAAAATAGGTGAAGTCGGCAAGATAGCCGGTGTGCCGTCTTCTGTTATAAGATTCTGGGAAACTGAATTTCCAAAAATCAATCCAAAACGAACACCTGCCGGACAGCGGCATTACAGAAAAAGCGATGTCGAGCTTATTTTAAAAATTAAACACCTGCTTTATGATAAAAAATATACAATCCAGGGAGCCATAAAATCTCTTAATTCGGAAATATGCGAAAATAAATCTTTGCTAAATTCATCAGATGGAATAACCGATGTAGTAAAAGAACTTCGTCAGGAATTGATTAATATAAGAAATATATTAAGTTAACCGATTTGGTAATTTCATAAATTGCTTTAAATTAAAAGCATCGGAAATAATGATTATGTCCATAAAAAAAAATATTAAAGAACAGCAAAAACAAAGTATTGAATCGCATAAAGTCATAGTTATTCATGGTCCGAATCTTAATATGCTTGGAGAAAGAGAGCCCGATAAATATGGAACGGTAACTCTATCTGATATCAACAATGGACTTGTCAAGCTCGGAGAAAAACTTGGCCTTATTGTAGAGACTTTTCAATCTAATCATGAAGGACTAATTGTAGATAAGATCCAAGAGACTTCAAAAATATACCAAGGCGTTATTATTAATCCTGCGGCTTATACACATACAAGTATAGCAATAAGAGATGCTCTTCTTTTACTTGAAGTTCCAATAATAGAAGTACACCTTTCAAATATTTTCAAAAGAGAAAATTTTCGTCATAAATCCATGATATCCGATATTGCAACAGGTACTTTGTGCGGTTTCGGCCATTTAGGATATTATATGGCCCTTGAGGCGATATCTAATCTGCTTATAAAATGATGTGTCTATAAGTCAATATTGGCGGTTGTCTCATTAAAGTCCCTTTTTTATTTTAGCATTGTCAGAAATAATCCGGCGGCTATTGCAGTGCCTATAACTCCTGCCACATTCGGTCCCATGGCGTGCATCAGAAGAAAATTGTGCTTATCCGCCTTTTGGCCTTCTACTTGTGATACCCTGGCAGCCATAGGAACAGCTGAAACACCCGCAGAACCGATAAGAGGGTTGATCTTTTCTTTTAAAAAAAGATTCATGCCTTTCGCCATAAGAACTCCGCTTGCAGTACCGAAAGCAAAAGCGGCCAATCCCAGAAAAAAGATAAAAATCGGTTGGGGTTTGAGAAATTTATCGGCGTTCATAGTGGCTCCAACAGCCAAACCTAGAAATATGGTAACAATGTTTAACAGCTCATTTTGTGCTGCATGGCTTAATCTTTCAACAACTCCGCTTTCTCTGAAAAGATTTCCGAGAAACATCATTCCTATTAGAGGGGCTGCCGGAGGAACTATCATACAGATAAGGATTGTACCGATTAAAGGAAAAACAATTTTTTCAGTTTTAGAAACAGGCCGCATCTGTTTCATGCGTATTTTACGTTCGGCCTTGGTTGTAAGCAGTCTCATGATTGGAGGCTGAATCAACGGAACCATCGCCATATACGAATAAGCCGCCAAAGCGTTGGCGCCTAAAAGTTGAGGAGCCAGTTTGGAA
Source organism: Pseudomonadota bacterium (assembly GCA_018901125.1). Taxonomy (GTDB): domain Bacteria; phylum Desulfobacterota; class Desulfobacteria; order Desulfobacterales; family RPRI01; genus RPRI01. Next base: position 8,202 of record JAHIFE010000206.1, read on the forward strand.
GTGAGATATATGCAAGTCGGTCCGTCAGCGCCTCCTATTATACCAATTGATGCAGCTTCCTGCAGGCTGAATCCGAACATTATAGATCCGAAAAAGGCTATGTATACGCCAAATTGTGCAGCAGCTCCAAGAAGCAGAGTTTTGGGGTTTGCTATCAAAGGCCCAAAATCGGTAAGCGCGCCTACTCCCATGAAAATCAGGCATGGAATAATTTCGCTAGCAATCCCAAAGTCATAAAACCATCGGATCAGCTCCCTTTGCGGTCCCTCAGCACCTTCTGTTATACCCATAATCGGCGCTAATGGAAGGTTCACAAGAAGTATACCAAAACCGATAGGCAGAAGAAGAAGAGGTTCAAATCCTTTTTTTATGGCAAGGTAAATAAAGGTAAATGCAATAATCCACATTATTACATGGTTTATTTGCAAATGAAGAAAACCTGTATTAAAGATAATCTGATTCAGCAAGGGGAAGCTTTCAGTCATTTTTTTTACTACCTTCCATTTTTAATATAACGGCACTCATTAATTTGACGCAATACATTAATGTAACTAAACCTATAAATACTGTGCCAAAGCCATATATAAAAATCCTGAGAGCAGTAAGCCAAATATTTTCAGCCATTAAAATATCTCCTTTAAAAATGACGCAAGGACCTGTCTGCGGGAGCAAAAAGTACAAAACAAAAACCAGCTATACATAGCTGATTTTTTGCAATTTGTAAAAACAGAAAAGGTTAAAATATTAAAAATAAAATATGCACTCTGTTTGCTTTTTACTCCAAAACAATTAATATCTGATCTACATCGACTGTATCCTTTTTTTTAACTTTAATCTCCTTTATCGTTCCGCTTGAAGGAGCATATATGGGGTTTTCCATTTTCATCGCTTCAAGAATTAAAAGCTCATCATCTTCAGCTACTTTGTCGCCTTCCTTAACCAGAATTTCCAGAATCGACCCCTGCATCGGAGATCTGACTTCCATACTCATTTTCGTTTTCCTCCAGTTCTACTGTAAAAATAAATTTCATAACAATCAATATATCCGGCACAGAATTTATTATGATATTCAGATAATCACAGCAAGAAACATACCCATGAATCTGGCGAAAAATTATTTATTTGCTAAAAAGCACCAGATATTTTGCTGTGTTAATCATTACGCAAAATTGTATATAAAAAAATAAATATTTAATCTGCTGTTTGTATTATGGTAATCAGCATATTTTAAAAAATATTGATAGCATGATGTATAAAAACGACATCTTTATATGAATCATGGATATTAATAGCAGATGCATGTTTACTATGAATTAAAATAACAAATACGTATTATTAATAACTTATAATAACATATATGTAATATTTATATCATTTGCACCAATATAAATATGTCTGAATTTTTTACAGTCTGTAAAGAAATCCACAACCAAAACTGGGATACTTTTTACCAAGCCCCCATTAATGCTAAAGTAAACTTCATAAAGATTACACTTAATCCTGATACTACTTTATATTGGCATGATACTCCTGCAACGGGCACACCTTGGGCTCTTCCTCACGAAGGGCGGCTATCCCTTTGGCTGCCGCAATTGCAGCTGCGGTTGTTGATATATATGGTACTTTATATTTTATTGCGGCCCTTCTGATATCTGAACTGTCTTGCGCACTTTTTTTGCCGCTTGGTGTATTTATTAACAGGCTGATTTTACCTATCTTTACAGCGTCCATCAAATCAGGTCTGCCTAAACCAAGCTTTGACACAGGTATTGTTTCAATCCCTCTTTCTTTTAAAAATTCGCCGGTTCCCTTTGTAGCCATAATTGTAAATCCAAGATCCCTAAACAGCCTGACAGGCTCAAGTGCAGAAGCTTTGTCTCTGTCTGCGATAGTAAACAAAACGCTTCCTTCAAGAGGAAGGGTAATTTGAGTAGCTTCCTGGGCTTTGTAAAAAGCACTTCCGAATGATGTCGAAAGTCCCAAGACTTCACCGGTTGAGCGCATTTCCGGACCCAGCACAGGATCGACCTCATGAAACATATTGAAAGGAAATACAGATTCTTTTACGCCATAGTGAGGTATTATGCTCTGTTTCAGGTTAAGGTCGGATAGTGTTTTCCCGAGAATAATCTGAGTTGCAAGCCGTGCCATTGAAATATTGCAAACCTTTGATACAATTGGAACGGTGCGGGAAGCTCTGGGGTTTGCCTCAAGAACATAAACCGTATTGTTGTATATTGCATATTGTATATTCATCAGACCTACAACATGCAGAGTTACCGCTATTTTTTTTGTGTATTCACTTATAGTATCTATATGCTTTGGAGGTATGCTTACAGGAGGAATCACACAGGCCGAATCTCCGGAATGAATACCTGCAAGTTCAATGTGTTCCATTACGGCAGGAACAAAAGCATTTGTTCCGTCTGCAATTGCATCGGCTTCCGCCTCTATTGCATTATCAAGGAATTTGTCTATTAAAACAGGCCGTTCGATAGAAATATCTACTGCAGCTTTCAGATAGCGCCTCAGCATGTCTTCGTTTCGGACAATTTCCATTCCGCGCCCACCCAGAACATACGAAGGGCGAACCATAAGAGGATAACCTATTTGGTCAGCTATCACTTTTGCTTCTTCCATATTTATAGCCATACCTGATTCAGGCTGAGGTATGCCAAGCTCACGCATAACTCTTCTGAACTGATCACGGTCTTCTGCAAAATCAATAGTTTCAGGAGAAGTCCCAAGAATTTTAACTCCGGCCTCTTCAAGTTCTTTTGCAATATTCAGAGGAGTCTGGCCTCCAAACTGAACAATAACGCCTTCAGGTTTTTCATTACCGTAAATACTTAAAACATCTTCTACGGTAAGAGGTTCGAAATATAATTTGTCTGAAGTATCATAATCGGTTGATACGGTTTCAGGGTTACAATTTACCATTATGGATTCAAATCCTGCATCCTTGATGGCAAAAGCCGCATGAACGCAACAATAATCAAATTCTATCCCCTGACCTATCCGGTTAGGACCTCCGCCAAGTACCATGATTTTTTTCCGATTGCTAACAGCTACTTTATCAGGTGCATTGTATGTGGAATAATAATAAGCCGAATTTTCAACTCCGCTCACAGGTACCGGTTCCCATGCTTCAACAACTCCAAGTTTTATTCTTTCTTCCCTGATCTGCTTTTCAGGAACATGAAGCAACAATGCAAGATACCGGTCGGCAAAACCGTCTTTTTTTGCCTGAACGAGGAGATTGTCCGGAAGCTGTTTCCCTTTGTGTTTAAGCAGATTTTCCTCAAGCTCAACCAGCTCTTTCATCTGTTGAATAAACCATGGTTTGATATGGGTAATTTCATATAATTCATCAATATCGGCGCCTTTGCGTAAAGCTTCATACATTATAAACTGGCGCTCACTGGTTGGAATCCGAAGCATATTAATCAGATTTTCGAGAGGCTGTTTATTAAAATCTTTGGCAAAACCGAGTCCATACCGGTTTATCTCAAGACTTCTTATTGCTTTTTGAAAAGCCTCTTTGTAGTTTTTACCTATGCTCATTACTTCGCCCACAGCCTTCATCTGCGTTCCAAGTCTGTCTTCAACGCCTTCAAATTTTTCGAACGCCCACCTTGCAAACTTTATAACGACATAATCGCCGGAAGGCGTGTACTTTTCAAGGGTTCCATCTCTCCAGTAAGGAATCTCATCCAGGGTCATACCTCCTGCAAGAAGCGTTGATACTCTAGCGATAGGAAATCCCGTTGCTTTCGATGCCAAAGCCGAGGAACGGGAAGTGCGCGGGTTAATTTCAATTACTACAACTCTTCCTGTTTTAGGATCATGGGCAAACTGAATATTTGTGCCTCCTATGACCTCAATAGCTTCAACTATTGCGTAAGAATATTCCTGCAAACGTTTTTGAAGTTTAGGGTCAATTGTAAGCATTGGGGCCGAGCAAAAACTGTCCCCTGTATGGATTCCCATAGCATCTATGTTTTCAATAAAACAAACTGTGATCATCTGGTTTTTTGCATCGCGCACTACCTCGAGCTCTAGCTCTTCCCAACCAAGAACGGATTCTTCCACAAGAATCTGGCGTACCCGGCTTGCCGCCAACCCACGTCCGGCAACTGTTATCAGTTCTTCGATATTATATACAAGCCCGCCGCCCGTTCCTCCCATAGTATAAGCAGGCCGGATAACAACCGGATAACCCAGTTCAGCAGCAACTTTTTCGGCATCTTCAACATTATTGACTATCTTGCTTTTCGGCATATCAATTCCAAGACGATTCATGGTATCTTTAAAAGCCTGTCGATCTTCACCGCGTTCTATTGCATCAATATTTACACCGATCATCTTTACAGAATACTTTTTTAAAACACCTGCAGTGTGGAGTTCTGAAGATAGATTCAATCCGGTCTGACCACCTAAATTAGGTAAAATAGCATCAGGCCTCTCTTTGGCAATAATTTCTGTAAGAGTTTTAATATTAAGCGGTTCTATATATGTAATATCAGCCATTCCCGGATCCGTCATGATAGTAGCCGGGTTTGAATTTACAAGAACTACTTTATATCCAAGTGAGCGCAGTGCTTTGCAAGCCTGTGTTCCTGAATAATCAAATTCGCAAGCCTGACCGATGATAATCGGGCCTGAACCTATAATAAGAACTTTATTAATATCGTTACGCCTTGGCATGGTTTCTCCTTAATAATTGAATAAGTTGACTGCTATCGTCCTAAGCCGGTGGTTAAAAATCCAAAGGGTAAAGAGTTCAAGGAAGAGATATTATTCCTTTGATCTTTGTGCCGTTAATCTTAATTCTTGAACCCCATAATCCTTGAATCCTGGAACCCTTATAGTAAAAATTAGTTATACTATAAAAGGCATGTTAGTTTGAGCATAACTTAAAATCAAGATTAAATAATTACAATTTTTATGCTTGTTTAATTAAAATTGCGTGTTATAAAAAATCTCTAAACATTTTAACAGTCAGATAATAAATCAAATGGGACACATAGTTTTACGGTGTGAATTTTTAAAATAATTAAGGAAATTTATATGGGTGGATTATTCGGAGTAGTATCAAAAGATGACTGTGTAAACGATCTTTTCTACGGCACAGACTATCATTCGCATCTTGGAACAAAACGCGGCGGTATGGCTGTTTCTAATCGCAAAGGTTTTGAAAGATCTATTCACAGCATAGAAAACAATTATTTCAGGTCTAAATTTGAACCCGATCTTCCAAAATTTAAAGGAAAACTTGGAATAGGTGTTATCAGCGATAATGATTCCCAGCCGCTTATTATAGGATCACACTTGGGCACGTTTGCTATAGCGACTGTTGGAAAGCTCAATAATATTGATCAACTTTCGAAAGTTGCATTTAAGAAAAAAATGCACTTCTCTGAAACCAGTGGTGGTAAAACCAATCCAACAGAGCTTGTAGCAATGCTTGTTTGCTCTGAGAATACCTTTGAAGCCGGAATAGAAAGAGCTCAGGAATTAATCAAAGGATCATGTTCAATTCTTTTGCTGACAAGTAAAGGCCTTTATGCTGCAAGAGACAAATTGGGCAGAACTCCGCTTGTTATTGGAAAAAAGAATGGTGCTTTTGCGGTTGCTTCGGAAAATTGTTCGTTCCCAAATCTTGGTTATATAACCGAGACTTTTCTTGGCCCTGGCGAAATAGTTTTTATTAATGCCGACGGTTATGTTCAAAAAAAATGTCCGGGAGATAAATTGCAGGTATGCTCGTTTCTCTGGGTTTATTATGGTTATCCAGCATCAGAATATGAAGAAATAAATGTTGAATACGTCAGAAACAGGTGTGGTAGCGCTCTTGCAAAAAACGATAATGTTGCAATCGACTGTGTAGCCGGAATACCCGATTCAGGAATAGGGCATGCTATTGGTTATGCAAATGAAAAGAAAGTTCCTTTTATTCGTCCATTTGTGAAATACACCCCAACTTGGCCCAGAAGCTTTATGCCACAGAATCAGAAAACTAGAGATCTTGTGGCCAGGATGAAGCTTATCCCTGTAAGAAAACTTATTGAAGGAAAGAAAATCCTTTTTTGTGAGGATTCAATAGTAAGAGGCACACAGCTTAAAGAGAATATACAAGTTTTATTCGATTATGGTGCCATTGAAGCGCACATGCGGCCTGCCTGTCCCACACTTATTTATCCTTGTGAATTTTTAAACTTTTCAGCTTCAAGATCAACACTTGACCTTGCCGGAAGAAAAGTAATCCGGGAACTCGAAGGGCGTGAAGATATCAATCTGGAGGAATATGCATCAGCAGGTTCTGAAAAAAATCTGCTGATGATAGACAGAATCCGGCAGCATTTAAAATTAACTACTTTGAGTTATCAAAAGCTTGATGATCTTGTTGAAGCTATAGGTCTGCCTAAAGAAAAACTGTGTACGCATTGCTGGGATGAAAAAAGCTATTTCTGAAATTTATGTGAAAAACAAGCTATTCTGAGAGCTATATTAAGTGATTATTGTTGCAGACAATATTCGGATTACAGATCAAATCATTGCAGATGCAATTTCTCAAATGAATCCTGTACCGATACAAAAAATGGTTATGGAATGCGAGAAAGCAGGGGCACAATTTATAGATATAAATTCCGGCCCCCTGTCACGAGTGCCTGAGAAACAGATGGTTTTTCTTATTGATGCAATCCAGAAGGTTTCCAAACTACCTTTAATAGTAGATACTGCAAACCCAAGAGCAATGGAAGCCGGAGTTCGCACATGTAAGAATGCTCCAATAATTAATGGTTTTTCTTTAGAGCCTTCCAGGCTTGAAAAAATACTTCCTCTTGCCCGGGAATTTCAGACAGATATTATAGGTTATCTTTTATATCCGAACGGACATGTTCCGCCGGATGGGGACAAACGTTTGGAAATAGCTCTTGAACTGTTTGAGCAATTAAAAAAAACCGGCATTGACGAAAAGCGGTTGATAATAGATCCTGTAATTGTTCCTCTCTCATGGCAAGACGGCAAATTTCAGGCCATGGAAGTTCTTTATGTTATAAAGCATCTGCCGGATATATTCGGTTTTCCGATAAGAACAATTGCAGGACTGTCAAATCTTACATCAGGAAGAGGGCATAAAGCCCAAAAACTTATTATGGAAAAAGCCTATCTTTCTATGCTTGCAGCTGCAGGTTTATCAATGATTATGATGAATGTATTCAATCGTGATACCATTAAAACTGTAAAGGCTTGCAATCTGCTTGTTGACGAAAAGATTTTCGCATGGGAAGAAATGTATTAGAGTTTGCCGGAATCTGATAAACGTACTTATTTTACTGTGCCGCCCCATTTTTTGAGATTTGTTGAAATAAATTCTACTACCATTCTGTGAGTTTTGCTGCCGTTGCCTTCCACCTTAAGTGGTTTTCCGAACTTAACGTAAATAGTTTTATGTGGATCAACCGGTCCCATGTCTTTGATGAATCTGCCATTTTCCTGGAAATCAGTTTTAAGCGCAACGGGTATTACAAGTACTCCGGCTCTTTTCGCAAGCTTCACCCCAAGTGAATTAAAAGAATCGGGATCGAAAACAGAGCTTCTTGTTGATTGAGGGAATATAAATACTGAATTTCCACTTTTTAAGCAGGCTTCTCCTTCAGACAGCACCTTGTAAAGATCTTCTCTTGGGTTTTGTCTTGATACCGCGATTGGTTTGGTAGCCTTCATAACAAAACGCCAGATTGGATATTCAAGCAGTTCTTCTTTTACCACAAAAGTAAGCTCTTTAAATGCCAGTATAATGGTCGGCATAATAAATGTATCCAACATACTCATGTGATTTGACACAAAAACAACAGGCTCTTTATGTTCGGATATGTAGCCGAGGCCGGACAAATCCAATTTACCCCCGGCGTATTCGATTATTTTAATTATCTGGAAAGATGACCGGTTCCATCTTTTTCGGCTATATTTTCCTATGCGTGCTATAAAAGCATCCCTTATTATTACATACATAATAAGGGAATAGTAGATAAGTGAAGGCAAACCAGGAATTATTTTAATAGGGAACAGCCATTTATTCCGGCTTATATAGCGGCTTTCCGATTTAAGTATTTGCGAGAACTTTTCGACATTCATCCAATAATAGCCCGACATACGATCTAAGAGCTCATCAAAAATCCATATTTATGTAATCAAGAATGGTATTTTTTCAGAACAAGGACAGCATTAGTGCCTCCAAAGCCGAAAGAATTTGTCATTACAACTTCTAAGTTTGCCTTACGTGCAATATTGGGGACATAATCAAGATCGCATTCATCGGCGGGATTGTCCAGATTTATGGTAGGCGGAATGATGCTGTCTTTAATAGCAAGTGCGGAAAAAACAGTTTCTATACCTCCGGCTGCGCCAAGAAGATGACCGGTCATCGATTTTGTAGAACTTACCGGTATATTATAGGCCTGATCTCCAAAAACAGCTTTTATTGCTCTTGTTTCATAAATATCATTAAGTTGAGTAGAAGTTCCATGTGCATTTATGTAATTAACTTTATCAGGTGTAATTCCAGCATCTTTTAGCGCCGATTGCATGCATCTTACCGCACCTTCTCCATCCGGAGGAGGCGATGTCATGTGGTATCCGTCTCCGGTCATTCCAAATCCTGACACTTCAGCATAAATATGTGCTCCTCTTTCAAGAGCGCTTGTAAGTGACTCAAGAACAAGAATACCACTTCCTTCTCCAACAACAAAACCATCACGATCTCTGTCAAAAGGACGAGAGGCTAATTGAGGCTCATTGTTTCGTGTTGATAGAGCTTTCATTGCGCCAAAACCGGCTATACAGGTCATGGTTATTACAGACTCGACACCACCGGTTATCATTGCATCTGCATAGCCGTTTTGGATAATCCTGAAAGATTCTCCTACAGCATGTGTTCCGGCAGCACAGGCAGTTGCTATTGATGCGTTGGGTCCTTTTGCGCCAAATATAATGGAAATCATACCAGGAGCCATATTCCCGATCATAAGCGGAATAAAAAACGGACTAACGCGTCCCGGTCCTTTTTTATTCAAATCGAGAATTGTTTTTTCCATTATACCAAGTCCTCCGAGGCCGCATCCTGTTATAGTTCCAACCCTGTCAGAATTTGAGCTGTTGATCACAAGACCGGAATCTTCAATAGCCATACGTGCTGCAGCCACAGCATAGGCAATAAAAGGTTCGGAGCGCTGGGCATCTTTTTTTGACATAAAATTTTCTGCCACAAACCCCTTGACTTCACCGGCAATCTTCGTATCAAATTTCGCAGTGTCAAACCTGGTTAATTCAGATATTCCCGATTTTCCGGCACACAAAGCCGACCAGGTTTCATCAACACCTATTCCAAGAGGTGTAATCAATCCAATTCCTGTTATAACAACGCGCCTGCTCAAAAATTCCTCCTTATAATTTAACAAAAATAATTAGAATATATAATTATAAAAAGCTCATATACCTATTTTAAGATTGTTATTGCTTGTTGCCCAATATGGGTTTTGAACACCTATAAGGGCTTATTCAGTTTTGAACACGTATTATTTTTAATGCGAATTTATATAGTCAATAACATCTTTAACAGTAAGAAGTTTTTCTGCAACCTCATCTGAAATATCTGTTTCGAACTCTTCTTCCATAGACATTATTAATTCAACCAGATCAAGCGAATCCGCACCAAGATCATCGACAAATGATGCTTCAGGGACAACTTTTTCAATCTCTACACCCAATTTTTCCGCAATAATTTTTTTTACTTTATCTTCAACTGACATTAATTAAATTCTCCTTTCATTTTCAGGTTACGCTGTTACCATTATTAAAATTTATTAAAATAAAAATTTAAATTTGTAATAAACAGATTGAATTGTCATTGAAAAGCAATGCCTAATCTTTAGTGTGCTTGATAAGCTATAATATAACCTATTGATTAAATAATGTTTATATGTCTATGAATCTGCTTATTTGACTTTATATAATCTAGTAATTTAATTAATAATAAATGTCAAGCCTTTATTTTGCAAAATATGTATCTGTTGTGAAATTGGTTAAAATTGATCCTGATTCGGTTTAAATAAAGAAATATATTTTAGGAAATTGTTTATAATATACTGATAATATTATTATACCAAGATGGTAAAATCAATGTAGGCAAGTGTTCGGAAATGGATGTGATTGAGGTGTTTGCTTAGATAGAAAAGTAATTATTTTAATCATAAAAAAGAGAAAAGATTACTAATTACTAATAACTTATATCTGCTGAACCGATAATGTGTGCTATATACTGATATCCAAATAAAATACATTAATAACAAATAATTATATGGCAGGATAAGGCTTTCCATACCCCGCCATATAAAGTAAATTCAACTTATCTGATTTCTAACCCGGTCTGCAACTTATTTAATCTTTATTTTTTAATGGGCTATTTGGGAGCATATCAATTTTAAAATATATAAGGAAAAGTTTCATGATAGTTTTGTTTTATTGATTAGCTTTTATCACCTTTAAAGCCTCTTCAAATATATTGTTTATTTTCAAAGTAATATCTGCAGCTTCATTAAGTAGCAGATTAACTTTGTCCATATTATTTGCTGTTACTTTTTTGGCCCAATCCTTGTATGTTTCGCTATGATCGATATTATGTTTAATCCAATGTTCCAATAATTTTACCATTTTTTCATCAAAGGACAATTCAGAAGATGAATCATGGCTATGGTGGTTATGATTATCGTGATGATGACTATGATCATGGGTCATTTTTTTGCTCCTTTTTTAATTTATTTCTCAATAGAATATCCCATGCAAGCATATTGACATGCAAGCATTATCTTTGTAAGTTTTATTCATAAAAATTAATTAATATTTCATAAAATTTTTGTAATAATTATTACCCGGCAGCAGAGTGTAGAGTGATATTATTTAAGTTTATTGCATATAACATGTTTTTGCCGGCCATGGAAATAATCGGGAGACAATTGTGATAGAATCAAAAGGTAAAATTAAAATCAAAACAAGGATTACCGAATTGTTCGGCATAGAACGGCCAATTGTTCAGGGTGGAATGATGTGGATTGCAGGTGCCGAGCTGGCATCTGCTGTTGCAAATGCCGGTGGAATCGGATTTATGGCGGCACTTGCTTTCCCTGATGCCGAAAGTCTAAGAGCAGAGATTAAAAGATGTAAAATTATGACCGAAAAACCTTTCGGAATTAATTTGACTTTTCTTCCGACACTTCGCCCGCCGGACTATCCGGCATATATCAGAGTATGTATTGAAGAAGGTGTAAAGTTTATTGAAACCGCAGGCCAGAATCCGGAAAAATATATGGATCAGATAAAATCAGGCGGTATCAAAGTTGTTCATAAATGCACTTCCGTAAGACATGCAGTTAAAGCTGAGAAAATTGGCTGTGATGTGATAAGCATAGACGGCTTTGAGGCGGCCGGACATCCCGGAGAAGACGATGTTACATCATTGATCCTTATACCGCTTACAAGAGATGCCCTGCGCATTCCAATTATTGCATCAGGTGGCTTTGCAGACGGCCGGGGCCTTGTTGCTGCTCTTGGGCTTGGAGCAGACGGTATTAATATGGGTACGCGGTTTGTTGCTACAAAGGAAGCGCCGGTTCATGAAAATATAAAACAGGCTTTGATTAATCACAGCGAACTTGACACACGTCTTATAATGCGATCAATGAGAAATACCGAGCGGGTGATGCACAATAAAGCGGTGGATAAGGTGCTTGAAATAGAAGGTCGCGGCAATATGCGTATTGAAGATATAGTACCTTTTGTTTCAGGTCTTGTCGGAAAACAAATGCTTGATTGCGGCGATATTGAAAAAGGAACTATTGCAGCAGGTCAAAGCATGGGGTTTATACGCGATATTCCGACATGCAAAGAACTTTTAGACCGTATTATGGAGCAGGCTGAAGATATAATAAAGGAGATTGGGAGAAAAATTGTATGAGAAAATTATTTGAAGAAACACAAATCAATGGAATGATTCTGGCCAACAGGTTTGTCCGGTCTGCTACCTGGGAAGGGCTATCTAATGATGATGGCAGTGTTACACCCAGGCTTTTAGATTGCATGATTGCTCTGGTAAAAGGAGGTGTAGGGCTGATTATTTCCGGCCATGCTTATGTGCAAAGGGCAGGGCAGGCAAGCTTTTTGCAGCTTGGGGCTTACAGCGACGATTTGCTCCCAGGTCTTACGGCTATGGCTGATGCGGTGCATAAAAACAATGGTAAAATTGTCTTACAGCTTGCTCATGCCGGGGTTTTTGCCAATACTAAGTTGACCAAAGTTCCATCTTTTGCTGTTTCCGATATCGGGGAAACAAGTAAATCACCTCACAGCGTTCTGACCTTACCGGATATTAAACAGATTGTTCAAAACTTTGCCGATGGGGCAAAAAGAGCTAAAAAAGCAGGTTTTGACGGTGTTCAGATCCATGCGGCTCATGGATATCTGATAAGCCAGTTTTTGTCTCCGGCATTTAACAGACGCACTGATGAATACGGGGGCAGTATTGAAAACAGAGCGAGAATTTTAATGGGGGTATTAAAGTCTGTAAGAAACTCAGTAGGGCCGGATTATCCCGTGATGGTAAAAATGAATGTTGCGGATTTTATAGAAAACGGTCTTGAACTTAAGGATTCTGTTCAGGCAGGAAAAATTCTGGAATCCGAAGGTATAGATGCTATTGAGCTAAGTGGCGGAGTATTAACGGGCGGCAAACTTATCCCAAGCCGCAAAGGAATAAATTCTGAAGCAAAGGAAGCTTATTTTCTTCAGGAAGCTAAAGCATTCAGGGAGAATACTTCCGTTCCGCTGATTCTTGTAGGAGGAAACCGCTCCTTTAAAATGGCTGAAAAAATAATTGCTGATGGCACTGTAGATTATATTTCCATGTGCCGTCCCTTAATAAGAGAGCCGGGTCTTATTAACCGGTGGAAATCAGGAGATATCGCCAAATCAGCCTGTATTTCGGACAACCAGTGCTTCGGGCCGGCCTTGGCAGGAGAAGGTGTTTGCTGTGTAACGGAGAAAAAGGAACATGTATAAACACGCATTTGTATAGGAAGCATTAATGCTGTCAGGCCATGCAATTGCAGATTTATTTATACCTTTGCCGAAATTTTCTTCATCATAGCCTGCAACGTCTTGAAATTCGCTAACCACGATACCGAGCATAACCAGAGCAACGCGTACTCCATGTGAACAGATTTCACGACGAAGGCCTTCTGCTATTGCTCCTATAGCAAACTTGCTGGAGCCGTAGAATCCGCTGAACGGAGATACGTTTTTCCTACAACGGAACCTACGGCAATAATATCTCCGCTTTTACGTTTAACCATATACTGCCCTGCTTGCCTCAAGGGCTGTAGCGCGCCCAATGCCTGAAACTTGCGCCGGTTACTATAGCGGTTTTTCCAAAAAGTGGTTTATTGTTATCGCTCATTTTCTTTGGTCCTGTTTATTATTGATCATAGATTTACATAAAATCAGGCATAAAACATTAATTATTCATAGTAGTTGAATGATTATAAATTCAGTTTTATCAATACCAGAACAATAGTATGAGATTATGCAGCTGATATATGCGCATATATCCTTAACAAAAGTATAAGTTGAAGGCAAGGAAGATCAATAATTATTTAACTGTTCGATTTTGTATATAATAAACATCATATCACGTTTTATCTATTGACATATAATCCCTTCATTTGAGAAAAAATTTAAGACTTATTGAGCAGGAATGAAGTTTTCCACTGTAATGGAGATAAATCATGTCGGAAGAAAAAGTCGAATTTATTAGCAATGATAAAATTGTTTTAGAAGGATTATTTGATCCGGGAACAAAAAAACATGGTGTTATCATAACTCATCCTCATCCGCTGTATGGCGGTGATATGTATAATAATGTCGTTGAAACAATAAAGGCCGGATATTATAATAAGGGGTACTCAACATTAAGATTCAATTTCAGAGGTGTGGGAGCAAGCGGCGGCGATTATGGCGAAGGCGTTGGAGAACAAAAAGACGTTATTGCCGCATATGAGTTTTATTTAAAAAGGGGAGTGGATCAAGTAGATCTTTGCGGGTATTCCTTTGGTACATGGATTAATGCTCAGATTTCAGATAAAATAAATGTAAATTCATCTATAATGATATCTCCGCCTGTAGCCATGATGCAATTTGAACCTGCTTTTAAAATACCCCACTTAAAACTTGCAGTAACCGGCAGCAGAGACGAATTTGCACCTCCTGAAATGCTTAAACAGCTGGTTGCCGATTGGAACATAAGAGCAGATATCAAGATAATCGACGGGGCGGATCATTTCTTGTCCGGATATGAAAGCAAGCTGGCGGAAATTATAAAGGAATATATATGAAACGCAGATAAACACAAATAAATGAAAGAACTATTCAGAATAGAGAGAGCTAAACTGATCTATTCCTGCTTCAATTTTAAAACTTCCAATAAAACGGTCTAACGTCCCAAGCAAAAGATAGAATACAATATTGAGCCAGTTTCAAAACGTCTCATTTTGGTCAATCTCTGCGTTGTCGGTATTCTTGGTATTCTATTCTAAAAAAGAAATCTAACCTCCATTAATATAGTTATCCGATAGAATTTTAATTTATAATATGTTAGCAAAAATATATTAACGATAATTATATAAATATAACTTATTTTATTTATTAAATATAATAAGTTATTTATATCTAATATAAGTAATAATATATTTTAGATATTACAGTATAATTCATATTTATACTTCTATATTGTTAAAGACAATAAAATATTTAATACCAATTAAATAAATAACTAAAGTTTCGCAGTTGAGTAATCGAGTTGATTACAAAGTACATTTTCAATAACTTCAAGAATATATAATATATTATTTCTGTCAATTTCATCAGATAATAGCTGACTTGACATAATGATAAGCTCTTTGACA
>JAHIFE010000207.1 GCA_018901125.1 Pseudomonadota bacterium
ATAAATATTACCTATAAGTCAAGCTATTTACATAAATTATATTGTGTCCACATATATTATTTTTTATTATGTTATATTTCAATTTATATTAATTAGTTATACCATATATGCATAATATATCAGGGGGAAGATCCGATATAAAGTGGTATCAAAATTTCCGTATTATTGCTCATTAGACAAACTGATTTATATTAATAACATTTTCTGGAATAAATAATCCGTAATTCTGTTTTAATTTTTACAGTATCAAAAGGATTTAATATGACCGGATACAATAAAGCCCCAATCTTCATATAATTGAAGCACGGGGCTTTTGTTTTTTAAATACAATGAATTTCAAAAATTGGGGTGGAAACATGTTGCCGAATTGACATATAAAACTTACGGGGCAAAAGATACGCCTATATCGGGAATCGGAATACTATTTGGTTTTTTAGTTTTGCAGGTGGCAGTAATAACAGAAATGCTCTTAACTTTTTAACTTCAACGTTTTAATTTCAGATGATTTAGCGGACAATACAGTAAGTTGCTGAAGCAATTTTAAGAGTCAAGGGCATCCCAATAGTTCCACTAATGCGATTAAATCAGAACCTGACCAATATCCCAAAAGTTTAATATTTACAGAATATATAACTCGTAATTTTACCTTATATACAGGTTTATTACGAATTATTTCTGAATAACACCATATCTAAAGTAAAAACAGGAATATTATCTTCATTATACTTTTAGATATATGATATAGGATTTAAACAAAAAGATTAATTATTAACTTATAATTTAAGAACTTAATTTAATTTATTTTTATCTATTTATAAGATTTATTTATCCTGTTTTTTTATTAGGAAATAATTCGTAATAATAATTGTTCGTACCGCCGCAGGCGGTACGAACGCGCGCGAGCTGCACGCCATTGAGTAGTTCACCGCCTGCGGCGGCAAGAACAACTCAATGGAGCGGAAATTTTTACTCCGCGTCTCAGAGCCATTTCGCTTCGCTTCATGTCTCTGAGACGCTACATAAAAATTCCGCTCATCGCGCGCGCGTTATGTTTAAAACAAATCATCCATCGATATTTAACATTCAAACCAGATGAATAATTCTAAAGGTTACAAAAAGGGGATTACCCCAATTTATTGTATAGAAAAGGACGGAGTTTAAAATATGAAACGAGACTGGTTAAGTAAGTTGACAGTTCCAATTTTCAGACAACTGGGGTAAAGGAGCCTATTATGAAGGATGTCTTAAAAAAAATTCAGGAAATAATTAACAATGTCGCCAAAGAAGCTTATCAGGACACAAAGGAAGAACCACCGCCGCAGTTTGGCGGTACGCCCAAATGGCCAATTAACTGTACCGTCGGGCCCGGACTGGAAGGGGCGATCGCCTGTGAAAGCAAAATCGGTTATGTAAACGGCGCCAAGGGCTGGCTCGTATACAGAGGATATAATATTTTCGATCTGTGCGCCAATTCTACGTTTGAAGAAGTCTCCTATCTGCTGCTGCACGGGGATTTGCCTAAACAAACAGAACTGGACCAATACAAGAAAAAGCTGTTTGAATATTCCCACCTGAACAAAACCTTAAGGCAACTAATGGGATTCCCTGTGGAAGAAATGAGTGCCATGGGGGCATTGCGACTGGGAGCTGATCTGCTGCGACAGGAGCTTACCAGCTATGACCGGGTTGATGACCTTCCAAAAACAATTGATGCCATTAGCTCAGATGAAGACTCTTTTGCCATGGAAACTCCGCCTAAAGGAGCCAAACATGCAACCTTTGAGTTTAAAATTCATAAATCAAAACAGAGGCGTAAAAGGGTCTTTGCTCGTGAAACAGCTCTGGAGTCCTGTTACCATCTTATTGCCGGCGTCTCAACGATTATAGGAGCTGTTTCCAGGATTCATCACAGTAGTATGCCGTTGGAACCCAGATCGGACTTAAGCTTTGCAGGTAACCTGCTCTATATGATCACCGGAAAAGAGCCCTCTCCTGTTGAAGAAAAAATCATGGATATTTCACTGATCCTGCATGCTGATCATGGTATGAACGCAAGTACATTTTCTACAATGGTGGTTGCTTCAACACTGGCGGATATCTATTTTGCAGTTGGATCCGGCATAGCTGCATTGAGTGGTGCTTTACACGGGGGTGCAAACGAAGCGGTTATCAATAGCTTAAAAGAGATAGGTT
This sequence comes from Pseudomonadota bacterium, assembly GCA_018901125.1. GTDB lineage: Bacteria > Desulfobacterota > Desulfobacteria > Desulfobacterales > RPRI01 > RPRI01. Next base: position 2,194 of record JAHIFE010000207.1, read on the forward strand.
CCGTTGAAAACGTCAAACCATGGGTTGAAAAAAGACTCTCCAAAAAAAAGAAAATCAGCGGCTTTGGGCACCGGGTGTATAAAGCTTACGACCCGAGAGCCAGAGTATTAGGCCCGCTGGCAGATCTGCTGGTCAAGGAAAAACCGGAATTTACCCACCTATATCAAGTTGCTCAAGAACTCGAAAAAACAGCGATGGCGGCCATGGGAAAAGAAAAGAAGATTTTCCCTAATGTCGACTTTTATTCAGGAATTATTTACACCTTCCTGGGTATCGATGACGAGCTGTTCACTCCGCTCTTTGCAGCAAGCCGCGTAGCCGGATGGACATCGCGAGTGTTTGAATATGTTGAGAACAATAGAATTTTCAGACCGCGAGCTGTTTATATAGGCGACTTTGATCAGAAGTATAAATCAATTGAAAAACGATAATATTCAACGCAAGCAAATAGGAGACGGTTTCATTCCGGGTTACTGGGCTCCGTAAATCGGAAAAGTGGACTATTTGCCTTTCTTACTGAAAGGGTGATTGATCAAACTCAGCGTCGTGTGTTGTGGGAAATAAACTAATGAGCCAGTTTCAAAACGCCCCATTTTGGCCGATCTCTGCGTTGGGCTCAAATTTCCATCCTCGAAATACTCAATGTATTCCTGTGGTTGAAATTTTCTTCCGCCTTGAGCTTGACCAAACTGAAACGTTTTGAAAGTGGCTCTAATAAACAAAATTTTTTTTGGGGGGGGGAAATGATTAAAAAAACCATTCTCGGGCTAAATTCTCTTATGTTTATTGCTTTTGGATTTGGGTTTATTATTGATCCGGTGAGTTTTACACCTTTATTCCTGGGTGTTTCTGCTCCACAGGGAGATCTTCTTATTGATATGAGAGCAACTTATGGAGGATTTTCTTTGTGTGTCGGTTTGCTTATGCTTTTTGGTGTCATTAAGGAGAAATATTTTAAGGCGAGCGTTTTTGTTGCATTTTTGTCGGCTTTCTCTGTTTTTGTTGGGCGGTCTGTTGGTATGGCAACTGCTGGTGATGTTGGTCAAATGATGTATCAGTCACTGGTCCTGGAGTTATTTTTAAGTGTTTTTTTTGGTGCGATGTTTTTTCTTGAGAATAGAGGGAAAAATAATATTTTATTAAGGGTTTTTTAAATATATAAATATGAACGAAAGCGGTCATATAAAAGAAACCGCATGGATCGGTTTCTTTCCCGCACCCGTTATTTTACCGATTCGGGTATTATCGGCAGTAAGGCATTTGTGTCCGGTTTATACCGGCAATTTAAATCTTATTTCCAATCGGTTAAAGAAAAAACACCCAAGAGCATCACCGGTCTTGAGGGCATATATTCTCTCAAACGGCTTCCCGATAATATATCCTGAATCGCTTTGCCACATATGAAAGCTTCAAAATTGTATGAAACGTTTGGAGTCAAACCAAGCACGGGACAAACGAAATCAAAGCAGGTTCGTACTCTTTTAAAAATGTCTCAATTTGATGTCAATTGGACATTGCCGAGCAGAATGGATAGAAATCCCATGGCCTGGATGATAACAGTCAATGGATTCATCGTTGATGTCAGAACTCAGCCCAAGGAAATTCAAGAGATAGCATACGAAAAAGGATTAATTCCATACCTATCAAAAACATGAGAATCCAACATTTGTTTCAATATGTAGTTTTTGCCGCTATGCTTTGAAAAAAAAGGCTTAACCCGGTGTTGGAGCAACTATCAGATTGATCTTGCGAGAGAAAAATGATAGTTTATAATATTATGAACAGGAAACACACAAATAAATGCAGAATGATGGACCATCGGAATGACGATTATGTTCCCGGTACTCCTGAAGAGCGTATTCGTCTAGTATGGCCGCTGACACAAGAAATTGCATCCCTGAGCTTAAAATACGATGTTGAACGAAGACTACAAAGACATGTTACTTGCCTTGTCCGACGAGAAGGTTAGATTTATTCTTGTCGGGGCTTATGCAATGGCCGCCCATGAGTTATCCCAGAGCCACCATGGATATCGATATTTGGGTCATGCCATCCCTTCAGAATGCCGATGCCGTATTGAGGGCATTGCGTCGTTTTGGTTCACCATTGCACAATCTTGCCAAAAAGGATCTTCAGATAGATGGAACTATTTTTCAGATTGGGGTCGCCCCAAGACGAATTGATACCATCACTACAGCGTCTGGGCTAAAGTTTGAGGAAACATATCAAAACTCGATTTCGATAAATATTGATGGAATTGAAGTACATATTCCATCGATCGACGACTTGATACGCAACAAGAGAGCATCAGGAAGAACCAAGGATTTGGCCGACATTGAAGCCTTGGAAGCCCTAAAAACTCCGAACCATGGCTTTGAGTAGCATACGTAAATAAAGCAGGAGGTTTTTATATGAGATGTCATGAAGTTGATTATGAAATCCACGGTGATGATATGCAAATCGTGGAAGTGGAGCTTGATCCGGGTGAGACTGTTATAGCTGAAGCAGGTGCCATGAACTGGATGGAAGAAGGTATTAGCTTTGAAGCCAAAATGGGTGATGGCTCCAATCCGGATAAAGGTTTTATGGGAAAGTTGCTTGATGTCGGCAAACGGGCATTGATCGGTGAATCGTTATTTATGACCCACTTTACCAATACCGGAAATGGTAAAAAACGCGTTGCATTCGGGGCGCCTTATCCCGGAAAAATAATTGCACTCGATATGGGTAAAATCGGCGGGGAAATCATCTGCCAGAAAGATGCGTTTTTATGTGCAGCTCTGGGAACGGAAGTTAGCATTGCCTTTACCAAACGCCTGGGAACAGGTTTTTTTGGAGGTGAAGGATTTATATTACAACGCCTGCGAGGCGACGGTATGATGTTTGTCCATGCAGGCGGCATGATCGTGGAAAAGGAACTGAATGGTGAAATCTTAAGGGTGGATACCGGATGTATTGTCGGGTTTACCCCCGGGATAGACTACAATATTGAACGTGCCGGCAACCTGAAATCCATGTTTTTTGGCGGTGAAGGTCTGTTCTTAGCCACTTTACAGGGAAAGGGAAGAATTTATCTTCAGAGCCTGCCGTTCTCACGCATGGCTGACCGTATTCTTCAGCATGCACCTTCCAAAGGCGGTAAAGCCGTCGGCGAAGGTTCTGTTTTAGGCGGGCTTGGCCGGTTACTTGACGGTGATTGATCCTGTTGACAGGCAACAGCCGGTTTTGGTGGATAACAGAATAAAGATCAGACCGGGAACAGGCTTGGCTCATGGCTTTGCACTTAGAGGTTGGCCGCTGTTTTAAGTCGATAGAGTCTTTCAAATTCTTATGGTGATTATTCTAAGATACAAAATTGATAATAAACGAGGTAAAGAATGCGCTTGCTGTTCTGGTATTTTGAACGATTCGCCTGGAATCCGTCTATGAAAACCCTGGACCATGCTCCGGAGGCGGTGCCCATGTCCCTTGAGCAAACGGTCGTTGCCTTTATACACGTGGAACCACCTGACGTGGTGGACGGAAGCTCGGCTGAAACCAAGCTGGTGAAAAACGCCAAATGGTTGGCCAGAATGGGACGTTTTAAAACTGGCTCAAGGCAATATGTCTAAGCACAGCAAAGTTTTCCGGTGCATTTCCAAGTCTAATTCTGCTCTCATCTTCCCGGAACGAAACATCTAATACCCAATTAAGGCTATTTTCAATGCCCCAATGACTTCTTAAGGCATTGCCAAATGTTTTTGCATCATTTGCTGTGCTGCCAATGTAATACTAATTAGCATTCATACATATATTAATAATCCAATCAAAGCCCGCTTTCCTTCAGCTACACTCCTCTTCATTCCACCTTAATACAACTTCATACAATTTCAGAATTGTCTCCGGATAGTATTTATGTTAATGATATCAACTATTATCAGGATTAGATCTCCCAGTGTAACTTGCAGGGTGTAATGTTCTGCCTTACGGCGGTATTTCGCAAAGGCTGTAAGGCTTATGATTTATATTAAATTCTATTACTGACTTTGCTGATTTTGGTAACTCATAAGTTCACGCTCGTGCTAAGCTACGGATTATTTCTGTTTTATAAGGAGTAAACAAATGCGAAAAGTTGTGAAAGTATTTTTTATTGCACTTATATCATTGCTTTTGGTTTCTTGTGCCGGGTCTTCTTTTGCTGATAAAGAAGGAAGCAGTATTTTGGGCAACGGAAGACCATTATGCATGGCGGGATAGAGCGTAGCTATCTCGTACGAGTCCCAGACCGGTTAGATCAGCATGATGGCCGAATTCCGCTTGTACTGGTTTTGCATGGAGGAGGCGGCAACGCCTTCAATGCCGAAAGAATGACAGGATTTACAGAAAAAGCCCTCAAAGAAGGTTTCATTGTTGTTTATCCCGAAGGAACCGGCCGTCTCAAGCACAAGTTTCTTACCTGGAATGCCGGTCATTGTTGTGGTTTTGCGATGAATAAACATATAGATGATGTCGGATTCATAAATGACCTTATTGACAAGCTTATCAAAGACTACCCCATTGATTCAAAGCGTGTGTATATAACAGGCATTTCCAATGGGGGAATGATGACGCATAGACTTGGCATAGAACTTTCTTCAAGAATTGCGGCAATTGCTCCTGTTGTGGCTACTTTTTTCGGCGATGAAAAAACACCTGAGCACCCGGTATCTGCTATTATGCTAAATGGTGTATTAGATTCATCCGTTGCTCCTCAGGGAGGCCCTCCTGGAGGGCGTTTCTCCGATTCATGGGACGGTACAACGACAAAGCCGGCCGTGGAACAGGCTGCATTCTGGGCAAAAACAAACGGCTGCTCGACTACTCCAAGGTCGAGCGACCACCCTGCGTTCTCTCTGTCGCAATATAATTGTCCTGCAAATTTGGACGTTGAGATTTACCTCATCAAAGATAGTGGTCATGCTTGGCCCGGAGGACAAAAAGGCAGACTTAGGGGTGATAACCCGAGTTCATCTATAAGCGCCACCGATATTATTTGGGATTTCTTCAAGACTCATGAGCAGGCATCAGGAACCATAACCAAGTAAGTGTCAGGTAGAAAGTTAATTGTTGCAAGAATTATTAGTTTGCAGGCAAATATGCCTGTGGGTTAAACTTAAGTCTTGATTTAGAGTATAATCATGCTGTATCAACAGGTTAAGAAAATTATATTGAAAGTCTAATGTTTGATAATCTGAGTTTAATAAATGTTGTGTATCCCAGGAGGTTGAAATGCAACTAACTATAAAAAAAGCAGACAAATTAAAACCGATTCCAGACAGTTCTGCTCTTAGTTTTGGAACAATATTTACCGATCATATGTTTAATATGGACTATAATCCTGAAAAGGGATGGCACAATCCAAGGATAGAACCATATGCGCCGATTAATATGGATCCATCAACCATGGTGCTTCATTACGGACAATCTATATTCGAGGGCTTAAAAGCTTATCGCACTGATAGCGGCTCAATTTTGCTTTTCAGGCCGAAAGATAATTTTAAACGCTTCAATAATTCGTGCAGACTTCTTTGCATACCTGAAGTAGACGAGAATTTTCTTTTGGATTCACTTAAGCAATTATTAATAATTGAAAAAAATTGGGTTCCCGATGCTCCTGGCACTTCATTGTATATAAGGCCGACAATTATTGCCATGGATCCTTTTCTTGGAGTGCGGGCATCTTATGCATACCGCTTATTTATTATTCTATCACCAGTTGGCGCTTATTATTCGGCCGGTTTTAATCCGGTAAAAATTCTTGTTACAAAGGATCACGTCAGGGCTGTGCGAGGCGGTCTGGGTGAAGCAAAAGCATCGGCAAACTATGCCGCAAGTCTTTATGCAGGCGAAGCAGCCCATAAAGAAGGCTATACTCAGGTTTTATGGTTAGACGGTATTGAGCAGAAATATATTGAAGAGGTCGGCTCTATGAATATCTTTTTTGTGATTGATGATGATATTGTAACGCCTTCCTTAAACGGCAGCATTCTTTCGGGAATCACCAGAAATTCCGTTCTTGCACTGTCCAAATCATGGGGACTTAAAACAATCGAACGCCGGATAACCATTGATGAGGTAATGCAAGCCCATGCTCTGGGAAAACTTAAAGAGGTTTTTGGTTCGGGAACAGCAGCAGTAATTTCTCCTGTTGGAGTGCTTAAATATGGAAATAAGATAATTACTGTTTCAGATGGGAAAGTCGGTCCTATAGCAAATAAGCTGTTTAAAGCTTTGACGGACATTCAGTATGGGAAAGAAAAAGATTCTATGGGATGGATTGAACAAGTTATTCCCTCTTGACGGCTTCAAATAAAGACAAATTGATTGATCAGGCATAAATAAATTAATATCATATTGAGCCAGTTTCAAACGAAATTTGAACCTGACACAGAAATCGAGTAAAAAGAGGCATTATTCAAAGGCCTCGAGATTGCCACCTCTTAAAGCCGATATCATTTAATGCAAGCTATTTAATATAAAATATCGGAATTTATGGAGATTATTAGTGAAAAATCCTGATATAAAAAGCCATATCGCATCTTTTATTAAAAAGATAGAAAAAGAAAACCTTCCCCAAGTGGTTATTGATAGTTTTTTGTATTATTATCATAAAATTCTAAACGGCGAAACAGGTATAATATATGACAAAGATATCGAATGTGTAAGGGAAAATGAAATTACTTATTCGAACAACTTGTCCGGATATTCAGACACCGGAAACAAAGTAATAAAGAATTCTGTCAGGATTGTATTAAACGGTGGTCTCGGAACAAGTATGGGTTTAAGCAAACCGAAATCACTTATTGAAGTCAGAGACGGAAAAACATTTCTTGATATATTAGTACAGCAGTCCAAAAGAAATAATATAAGACTCGCTTTCATGAACAGCTTCGGAAGCGATAAGGATACAACTGAAGCCCTGCGGAAAATGAATTTGCCGGTCTTCCCCATTCTGTTTCTTCAGCATAAATATCCCAAAGTTCTTCGTGATGGTTTTGGCCCTGCAGTATGGCCCGCAAACAAAACAAAAGAATGGAACCCGCCCGGCCATGGAGATATATATGCAGCTCTTCAAACTTCAGGAGTGCTTGATAAGCTTCTTTCTGAAGGCATAACCTATGCATTTATATCAAATTCGGATAACTTGGGAGCTACAGTAGATGAGACGATTTTGGGCTATTTTGCTCAAAAGAATTTCCCTTTTTTAATGGAGGTTTGTGATAGAACACCAAGTGATTTAAAAGGTGGACATATAGCAAAACATAAAAACGGACATCTTATTTTACGCGAGGTAGCCCAATGCTTTGAAAGTGATCTGGGTGCATTCAGGGATGTGAGTTGTTACAATTTTTTTAATACAAACAACATCTGGATAAACCTTATTTATTTGAAAGAACTTATAAAAGAAAAAGGATTTGTTTATCTTCCCTTGATTTTAAATCCAAAAACCCTGGATACAAAAGATGAAACAAGTCCTGAAGTATATCAAGTCGAAACAGCCATGGGGTCGGCTATCTCTCTTTTTGACGGAGCAACCGCAGTAAGAGTTCCGAGAACAAGATTTTTTCCTGTAAAAAAATGCAGCGATCTTCTTGCAGTGAGATCTGATTGCTATCTCGTAACTGATGAAAAACTGGTTTATAACCCTGAAAGAAAACTTCCTGAAATTCGAATAAATCTTGATTCCAAGTATTATGACAAAATAGATCAATTTGATGAAAGGTTTAAAGAAGGAGTGCCTTCTTTAGTTGAATGTGAATCTCTGACTATAATTGGGGATGTCTTTTTTGAAAAAGATGTCAAAATTGCAGGCAACATAATAATAAAAAATACAGGCAATGCCCGTGCTGTAATTAGTAAGAATTCGCTAATCAACAAGAATATAACATTTTGATATATTTATTTAAATAATAGCAATATTGGTTCATGAGTTGTTGAGCTGGCAGGGCAAACGCAAAACAGAATGTTCATTAAAGGGGTTATGTGATTGCCTTATCAGCTTACTATTTTATCAACTTATGAGCTATTTCTTCCTCAAGCCCTCTTCGCCGGTGGGAGTTGAATTTCTTTTTACAGCATAGACCACGGTAACCGTATCTACTGAGCCCGGTGCAATTTTTAAAGATGGGGAACTGAGAGCGATTTTTACTGCAATAGCTCCTGAATCATAAATATTCTCAAGATAAATCTCATCCGTATTTACAGTTTTAATTCCATCCAGAATATGTCCTGATCCTATTACCCGTACTTTATTTGGTATAATTTTTACTTTATCAAGAATTAAATCATTTGGGAGTTTACCTGCCCAAACAACCTTTACAGGCAATTCTTTTATAACAGGTGCTCCAAGTGTTACTTCAACAACTGAAGGATTAACTCGTTTTAGCATTATTCCTGGTGGGAGAGATACATTTTTATCTGTTAACAGGAAAGAGTTTTTTCCGGCAACTGAGTTTGCAAGGTCGATTCTGACTTTCAATTGTTCAGGCCGGATTGATTTAATAAGAGAATCGGAGCCGCCGAGGTTAAGAATAACAGAATTTACCGAAGTATCCAGAATTTGAACTTCTGAATTGCGGTTCATATATTCAACGGGTACTTCAAGATTTATAAGAGTTTCCAACCCTCTTGAGAAACTAAACCAAACTCCTATAATAAAGAGAAACGAAACAATAGCAGCAAAGGATATGGCAAGTTTTTCCTTACGGTTATCATTATCAACTTTTGGAACAACGCCCATATGCTCCTTAAGCATATCTTCAAGATTTTCTTTTCGATTTATACGATGTATTTTGGAATCTTTAGCTACGGAAACAGTTCCCCTTTCTTCAGATACGGCTACAACCATTGCGTCAGTAGATTCAGCCAGTCCGAGTGCGGCCCTGTGCCTTGTGCCATAGTGTGAAGGAAGATTATTGCTGTGTGAAAGCGGAAGAATACAGGAAACTTCAAGGACTCTGTCTTTACTGATTATTGCCGCGCCATCGTGTACCGGATTGCCATTCCAGAAAATACTCATTATCATTTCTTTAGAAATAATACCGCGCCATGGCAAACCGCCTTTGATATATTCTTCCAGATCATCTTTACCAGGAAATACCAAAAGAGCTCCTATGTGTTTATGAGCTAATTCAAAAACGCTTTGTGAAATTTTTTCAACAGGGGTTGTAGAAATTTTTTGAGGAAAGCCCCATAAAAACGACTTAATATTTTTTGCCTGCAATACAGTTCTGATTTCATTTCTGAAAACAACTATAATTATAAGTGCTGCAACAGCGGTAATGCCCTGAATTGCCCAGCTAGTTATTATAAGCTCTAAAGAAAAAGCGATTCTCTGGAAAAACCACAGGAAGGCTATTACTATAAGAACGCGAAAAACATTTGTTCCGCGAAAAAGAATATAAAATCTGAACAGGATGTAGCTGTTTAATATGATATCTACTATATCCTGCCATCTGATTGTTGAAAAAAATGAAAAATAATTACTCATATTTATTTCAGTTTTATTTCAGTTTTATTTCAGTTTAAATAACATTTATAATGAGTTAATAAATTATACAAAAGATATAAAAATTGTTGGGCTTGCTAAAAAGTCCAACAACAAGCCGTGGGTGAATAAGCCCCCTGCCTGAGTTGAGAGCGAAATTTATGGAATTTACAGACTCAATTTTGCAGCTTACCATAAAATTACTGAGGTGGGCCGGTTTCAAAACGTTTCAGTTTGGTCAAGGTCAAGACGGGTGAAAATTTTAACCGGTTGAATACATTGAGTATTGTTAGGATTAAAATTTGAGCCCAACGCAGAGATCGTCGAAAACGGGGCGTTTTGAAACTGACTCAAGTATATTGTTTGGAAATAGGGAATGCAAGCAAAAATAAATTATGGCAGCAACTTATAAATAATGAGCCACTTTCAAAACGTTTCAGTTTGGTCAAGGTCAAGGCGGGTGAAAATTTTAACCGCAGGAATACATAGAGTATTTCGAGGATTAAAATTTTCGCACAACGCAGAGATCGGCCAAAATGGGACGTTTTGAAACTGGCTCTAATAAATAATGTAATATGAGCCGATGGATTGTAATTATATTGTTGCATATACTCAGAGCCCAAAACCGGTTTCTTGTTGACATCATACACTCCTTTTCATATATACTTCATATATTCAGATTGTTATCACTAAATTGGTTTTTGACTAAAATAATTAAATTTTTTACGGAATTACCGAAGGAATATGAACGGCCAGATCTCACCATTAATTTTAAGGGGCAGAAATTATGGATATTAATGAACTTAAACAGGTTAACTATCTTTGGGAAACAATATATCCATACCTGGCTTTACAAATAATGGAAAGTTATCAGAAAAGCACCGGAGAAGTTTTAGAACTCGGACCTTTTTCCGGTGGTATTTCGATTGAGCTATCAAAGTTTTACCCTGAGTTTGATATTACAATTGCAGATAGTTCAAAAGAGGTATTGCAATATTTAAAGCAGGAGGTTTTAGATTCAGGATTTTCCCAAAAAACAAAGTTCAAACTAACAGAATTAAATCCCCTTAGCTTTGATGATCTTCAGTTTGATCTGGTAATATTAAGAGGTGCCTTTTTTTTCTTAAACGAAAAAAATAATTTTCTAGGAGAAATATTTCGTATTTTAAATTATGGAGGTATGGCATTTATCGGCGGCGGATTCGGTAAAGATACCCCGCAAAAGTTCATAGATGAAATCGCTGATGAATCCCGCCGTTTAAATGATAATTTGGGAAGAAAACGAATCGGCATAAAAGAACTGGAAAAGATAGTAAAAGACTCGGGATTAACGGGTAACTGTAAAATTGAAGAGCAAGGAGGGCTATGGATAATTATCAGAAAATAAACCTCCCCTCTCTTTATCCCACCGGCATTTTTAAAAATCTTTTAGCTTGAACTGTAACTTTCTTTCTAGTATCTGTTTGAAGAATTTTTTAACACTTGAGCCAGTTTCAAAGCGTTTCAGTTTGGTCAGAATCAAGGCGGGCTAAAATTTTAACCGCACGAATACGTGGAATATTTCGAGGATTAAAATTTGAGCCTAACACTAAGATCGGCCAAAACGGGAGGTTTTGCAATTAGCGCACTAAATAAAAGACTTTTTCTGAACTGAACCTATCAAATCAGGAAGGATACAAATATAATGGCAAATGTCATTCCTTTCAAAGGAATTATCTATAATCCGCAAAAGATCGGCGATCTGGCAGAAGTTACAACGCCTCCATATGATGTTATTAACAAAGAAGAACAAGTAAATTTTCATAACAGGCATCCTCAAAACATAATCCGTCTTATTCTGGGCAGTGAAACAAAGGAAGATAATGAAAATAATAACCGCTACACAAGGGCAGCGGCATTTTTCAACAAGTGGCTTTCCGAAGAAATTCTTATTGCAGACAAAAGTCCTGTTTTTTATCTGACCGCTATTGATTTTCCGGTTGACGGCAAAATGTTCAGACGTTTTGGTCTTACAGCTCTTGTTGGTCTTGAGCCTTTTGAAAAAGGAATTATTCTTCCTCACGAAAAAACCTATTCAAAAACCAAGTCTGAACGACTTAAGCTGATGAAAGCCTGTCATGCCAATTTCAGCCCTATTTTTTCCCTGTATTCAGGCAAAATTGACGCCCTTAATATTCTGGAAAAGAAAGCTTCCGAAAGCCCGGCAGATTCTGATTTCATAGATGGCAAAGGCCACCGTCAAAGGCTTTGGATGATAAATGATGCAAATATACAAAAAAGTATTTCATCTGAGTTTAATGATAAAATCCTCTATATTGCAGACGGACATCACCGATATGAAACAGCGCTCAACTACAGGGAATGGGTATCAAAAAACAATCCTGATTTTTCGCCAGCACATCCTGCCAACTTCATAATGATGTTTATCTGCAGCATGGAAGACCCGGGATTGATTATACTGCCGGCTCACCGTTTATTAAGCGGCATAGATAATCAAAAACTTTCCGGTTTTTTGCAAAAAGCCCCGGAATATTTTGATATTACAGAAATTGTGGCCGACAAAAATGATACTGAAAAAGCCAAAGCATTATTTATCTCATCGCTAAGGAAAGAAGAATCAAAAAATAAAATCGGAGTAATGCTGAAAAACAGTAATAGTTTTTATATTATATCTCCTAAACCGGGTGTTATGAAGGATAATTTCGGCAATGAATTATCCGAATCCCTGATGGATCTTGATGTAACCGTACTTACAAGGCTGATCCTTACTGAAGTGCTCGGATTTGATCAAGCCGGTCTGGATAACGAAAATCTTATCTCTTACTCAAGCTCCGATAAAGAAGCTATGGAAAATATAATTTCAGGCGAATACGATATGGCTTTTATTCTCAATCCGACAAAGATAGAACAGGTCCAAAGAGTTGCCGGTGAAGGCTTGATAATGCCGAGAAAATCAACTTATTTTTATCCCAAGGTTATTACAGGACAGGTTATGAATAAGCTTTTTTAAAGTCAGTGCTGAATACTTCCTGCTTCTTATCATAAGATTACCAACGTCCATCCTCACCAGGCCGGGAATATGGAGAATATTGAAAAAATGGTTTTTTCTGTTGACATTTCATTTGTGGTTTAGATATGTTCTATAAAAAAATTGTATTTGAGGATGTTCGGCGCACGGAATACGGTTTAAATCCGTAACGGTCCCGCCGCTGTAACCCTGCCGTTTGCAGAGACTTTTGAAGAACGTTCAATTTTGCTCAAGTTCAAGGTCTCATATAATGGAACCCTTTTAGTATTGTTGTGCCACTGTTCTAAATAAAAGAAACATTTAAGAATGGGAAGGCTGCTTAAAGGGCGGGGGAGTCAGAAGACGAGCTGAATATCTTATGATCCAAAGAGCTTGATGGCAAAGGGTTCTGGTAGGCAATATCGCCTGTCGGAGCCCTTTTTTTATTTCCGGCGGGGTAAATTCATTGTATAAAGGTGAGGATATGAAAACCCAGATTGAAAAAGCAAGAGAAGGCATTATTACGGAAGAAATTAAAAAGGTTGCATTGAATGAAGGTTTGTCTGATGAAATCGTAAGGCAAAGAGTCGCTTTAGGTGAAATTGTAATATCAAGCCACCCGAAACGCAAAAATCAGAAAATAGTTGGAATAGGAAAAGGTCTGAGAACAAAGGTCAACGCTTCAATCGGCACATCTTCGGACATATGCGATATTGATGCTGAAGTCCGAAAGGCTATAGCTGCTGAGGAAGAAGGCGCAGATACGCTTATGGAGCTTTCCGCAGGAGGAGATCTTGATGCAATCCGCAGGGCCGTGCTCGCAAATACTGCATTGCCGGTTGGAAATGTGCCTTTATATCAGGCATTCAAGGAAACTACGGCAAAATACGCAAATCCGGGCAAGCTTGATCCGGAATACCTGTTTGATCTTATAGAAAAACAGCTTGATGATGGAATCAGTTTCATGGCTATCCACTGCGGCATAAATCAGTATACTATAGAACGGCTCAGAAAACAGGGATACCGCTACGGTGGTCTTGTTTCAAAGGGCGGCACATACATGGTTGCCTGGATGGATATAAACAAAAAGGAAAACCCTTTATACGAGCAATTTGATCGCGTGTGTGCTTTGATGAAAAAATATGATGCAGTACTTTCTCTTGGAAACGGTATAAGAGCCGGAGCAATTCACGACAGCCACGACCGGGCACAGATGGCGGAGATGATTATAAACTGTGAACTTGCCGAGTTAGGACGTGGAATGGGGTGCCAGATGATGGTTGAAGGCCCCGGACATGTGCCCCTGGATGAAATCGAAGGGAACATAATGCTGGAAAAGCGAATGAGCGGAAACGCGCCTTATTATGTTCTGGGGCCTCTCCCATTGGACACAGGTGCCGGATATGATCATATCGTTTCAGCTATCGGAGCTGCCAATTCAGCACGTTTCGGCGCTGATCTGGTGTGTTACATCACACCTGCGGAACACCTTGCGCTTCCCAATGAACAGGACGTAAGGGAAGGTGTTCGGGCAACACGGCTTGCTGTTCGTATCGGCGATATATCCAAATATCCCGACAGGCGCGAAAGAGAAAAAGAAGCTGCAATGGCAAGACGTGACATGCGCTGGGATGATCTTGAAAAATTACTCATGTTTCCCGATAAGGCAAGAGAGGTTCGTCAGAGCAGAGCGCCGGAAAATGCAAAAACCTGTTCCATGTGCGGAGATTTCTGCGCCATGAAAAAGGGTATGGAAGTTTTTTCAGATGATATCAGCGGCGATAAGATTTCATGCGCAGGAAAATAAAAGTATTCATATTACTTAATTCTGTTGTCACTAACTTGTTCCAGGAAAAAGGCGTCAAATTATGGACAAACTCGATAAAACAATAAATGCTATTTCCCCTCCTGATACAGCAGCATACAAGGCTGCTCTTGAACGTCTGGCTCAGCAAGCCCGCCCGGCAGGAAGTCTTGGTGTTCTGGAAAATTTATCAGCAAGACTTGCAGGCATTGCAAAAACAATTGATGTGCGGTTGAAAAGAAAAGTAATAGTTACATGTGCCGGAGATCATGGGGTTGTGGCGGAAGGTGTGAGCCTTTTTCCTCAGGAAGTTACACCTCAGATGGTATACAACTTTGTTAACGGAGGCGCTTCAATCAATGTTTTGGCCCGTCATGCAGGCGCTGAAGTAAAGGTAGCAGATCTTGGTGTTAACCATGATTTTGAAAAAGACCTTCCCATTTTTCACAAGAAAATCCGAAAAGGCACATCGAACATAGCTGTGGGCCCTGCAATGTCAAGACAGGAGGCTGTTAGTTCCATTGAAGCCGGGATCGATATTGTAGATGAGCTTTTCAAAGAAGGCCCTGTAGATATCCTGGGTACCGGTGACATGGGTATAGGAAATACTACTCCTTCTACTGCCGTTATTGCGGCAATCTCTGGCATTGATGTAGAAAAACTTACAGGGCGCGGTACCGGGATTGATGACAAAGCTCTTAAAAATAAAATAGAAGTTATTAAAAGAGCAATAAAAGTTAACAAGCCTGATCCCAAAGACGCCATTGATATACTTTCCAAAGTGGGTGGTTTTGAAATCGGTGGTCTTGCAGGCCTTGTTCTCGGTGCTGCTACAAAGGGCATACCTGTTGTATGCGATGGATTAATATCTACTGCAGGAGCTTTGATTGCATGCAGCCTTGCTCCTTTGGCAAAAGAATATCTTTTTGCAAGCCACCGCTCTGTTGAGGCAGGACACTGTTATATGCATGAAATACTGGGCATAGAACCTTTGCTTGATTTAAAATTTCGTCTGGGCGAAGGAACCGGTGCTGCTGTTGCAATGGAACTGCTGGATGCTTCAACCCGCATTCTGGCTGATATAAAGACCTTTGAAGAAGTTGCAATAAAAAATGCCCAGATATAAAAGTCCCGAGAAAATGCCTGATATGCCGTTTTGCGATGCCGATTTTGCCTGCGCTGACTTTCAGTATCTTGAGGATCTTGCAACTGCCTACTGGTATTCCGAAATACTTTTTGCAGCGATAGAACTCGGTCTTTTCGGGTTTCTTGAAAAAGAAAATTCAACTGTTGATAAGCTTGCAATTGCCGCATCGTGTAGCAAGGAAGAACTGCACCGGTTGCTTAAGGCCATGGAAAAGCTGGCATTGGTTTGTCATAACAATGGCCAGTGGTTTAACTCTCAGGTAGCGCATATGTTTCTCGTGCCGGGACAACCTTCATATATGGGAGATTTTTTTCTGTATAGAAAATATATGAAGCCGCAGTGGCAGTCTATTGCAAAAAAAGTTTCAGTTAATAAAGATTGTGAAAACATCGGAAACGATAATAAGGTAATTTCGGAAGAAGATGAGTATGCATTAAAAGTTCTTAATTATGTTATGACTGCCGATATGCTGATACGGCAAAAGAGCAAAAAGATTGCCGGTCTTTTCAAATCTCTTTCGTGGCAACTGCCACTGCTTGATATCGGCGGTGGAGCAGGTTCTCTGGGCCGTGCATTAATTAAATCAAAAACAAATGATGAAAAAATGCAAACAGATATAATACCTATTTCAGCGTTATATGAATTGCCAGAAGTTATTATAGCTGCACAAAAACTTTATACCGATAAGGATGATTGGCGGCACTTTGAAACCATGGAAGGAGATTTTCGCTTTCATGAATTTGAGGAGAGCAAAGAGTTTGGGCTTATTGTGATGAGCAATTTTCTTCATGCCTATGGCCATAAAGAGGCACATGAATTATTCCAAAAAGCTGTGAGCCTGCTTAAAACCGGAGGCATGATACTTATTCACGATTATTTTCCGGATCGGCGCGGACGCTCACCCCAAAAAGGGACATTGTACGATCTTAACATGATGCTAAACACTTACAATGGAACATGTCATGAAAGCACAACCATAAAATGCTGGCTTGAAGAAGCTGGTTTTCCAAAGGTTAAGGTTATTGATCTTGATACTGATACTTCAGTTATTTTAGCCGCACAGAATGAATTTCATGATAATGCTGCCTTTGACAAAAACGAAAAGATATATCGCGATGAATGGGTATATGCAGCTGTTGATGAAGGATTTCAAAATGCTGTTATCCTTCCTGTAGCAAAAATAGCAACCGGTTCATGGGTAAGACAAAAATGCAGGTTCGGTTGCAAAGAATTCGGAAAGAATCTTCAATGCCCTCCGTATAGTATGAATAACGGCGAAACGGAAGAAATGCTCAAATCCTATTCATGGTGCATGCTTGTGGAAGATATGCCTCCCGGACGTAAATTTCATAAAAAGCTTTTAAATCTTGAAAAAAGACTTTTTCTTTCAGGTTATCATAAAGCCTTTTCATTTGGCGCGGGCCCTTGTCCTGTTTGCAAAAAATGTCCTGAAGACAATACCTGTCGTCATCCTGATAAGGCACGTCCTTCCATGGAAGCATCAGGAATAGATGTTTACAAAACGGCAAAAGCGGCAGGAATCAACCTTAAGCCGGTATCGGAAAAAGGGCGCTATGTAAAATATATCGGCCTTTTACTTCTGGAGTAAATGCGGTGAAAATACTATTCGTACAGGTTCCCACTTCACATCTTGGCGCAAAGGAACGCGTTTATCCTCTGGGCATTTCAAGACTGGCGGCTCTTGTGCCTTCCGGTTTTGAAAAATCGGCCATTGATATGAACCTGTATGCCGATCCATGGCCGGAATTAAAAGAAAAACTGGAAAGTATAAAGCCTGATATCGTTGCTTTGTCTTTTAGAAATATTGACCCTCTTGCAGGACAGCAGACATCTTATCTGTCTTCGCTTAAAACATCTGCTGTTCTTGTCAGGTTGATTGCGCCATCTGCCGTTATCATTGCAGGTGGCCCTGCTTTCACACTTTTTGCAAAGCGTTTAATGGAAGAAATACCCGAAATCGACTTTGGCTTATCCGGTGAAGGTGAGATTGCTTTTGCACAAATATTGTCATGCTTTCCGGACATTCAATCCGTACCGGGAATTGTCCGCCGAAACGAAAAAGAAATCATACACAACCCGAACGGTCCTTTTATATCAATGGATGAAATTCCTCATATTGATGCCGAAAGCTTTTGCCCAAAAGATTATACCAAAGGCAATCTTTATGTTGCTGCTATGGGTATTGAAGGCAAACGTGGGTGTGATTTAAAATGCGGGTATTGCCTCTATCCGCGTTTAGGTGGCGGCAGGATGAGACTCAGAAGTCCTGCAATGATTGTTGATGAGATGGAAAGACTCCATAAAGATTGGGATATAAATTTATTTCATTTCACAGATCCTGTTTTAAATCGGCCGGCAGACCATTTTGAGGCCATCTGCGAAGATATTATAAAGCGAAATCTTGATATTAATTGGACCGGTTTTTTCAGAGAAGACACATTTACAGATTACAATGCCGGTCTTGCGCAAAAAGCCGGGCTTATCGCATGCTATTTTTCCGCAGATGCTCTTACATCTCACGGTTTAAGTCTTCTTGGCAAGGCACTGACAAAAGATGACATCCTGCGGGCATCCAAAATTACAGTAAAATACAATATTCTTACCATGTGCCATTTTCTTGTAAATCTTCCTTTCGAGACAAGAGAACATTCAGAAGAAGCAAAGGAGATGATGAACAAAATACTTGATATACACGCCTTGTCCGGAAACCTTGGGGCTGTGATTTTCAATACGGTACGTTTGTATCCAGGAGCCAGGCTGACAAACAAGCTTATAGAAAGCGGTCTGCTTGATCCTGATATCGATCTTTTGTATCCTGTTTACTATAACCCTCAAAAGACTTCTTATGTGCTTCATGAGCTTGAAGCTAAATGCCATAAGGCAGGCGTGTTATCGAGATTAAAGATTGATGAAAAGGTACTGTTTCAATGAATATATGCGTTCTTGAGCATCCAAGAGTCCGTTCAAAAGAAAGATTTAACGATATTGCCAACACTCCGTTGTGGTCATGTCTTATGGGAGGCTACGCAGCTTCCGGCTTAAGAAGCGCCGGACACGATGTGGTTTTAATGGATACTACCGTTACAGGGTGGGATTTTGAAAAGACCGAACAGGAAATTCTAAAACTTTCTCCTGATATGCTTTGTGTAAATGCAGTATATTTTTGGGAAAACACAGGTCTTGTTTTTGATCTTTTGGCTAATCTTAAAAAAGACGGTTTTTATGGGCATATTACTCTGTTCGGATTTTTCCCAACGCTGGCATATGCAGCCATTCTTGAAAACATTGCTTCCGTAGATTCAGTGGTAGTAGGTGAATGCGAAAATACTATTATAGAACTTGCAGACTCACTTTCAAAACATAAAAACCTGGACAGTATAGCAGGGCTTTGTCTTAGGACTGAACACGGCATAACAATTTCAAAGCAACGCATCCCGGAACAAAACATAGACAAATTTTATTTTCCTGAAAGAACAAATACGGATGATCAGACCGTCTCTATCCTTGCAAGCCGGGGATGTTACAATCACTGCGCCTTTTGTCTTGTGCCTTCATTTTATAATGACGGGCCCTTGTGGCGCGGAAGATCTCCTGAAAATATTTATCAGGAAATATCTGCGCTTGCAGACAAAGGATGCAAGGATTTTTATTTTGTTGATCCTAATTTTATCGGCCCGGGAAAGAAAGGAAAAGAACGCATTAATAAGCTGATGGAGCTTATCCGTCCTTTAAATATAACATTTGGTATGGAAACAAGACCGAATGATCTTGACCCGAATATACTTGAAAGCTTGGTTTCTTCCGGGTTTAAGACACTGCTTCTCGGCATTGAAAGCGGTTCAACCTCTGTGCTTGGGAACTTAAACAAGGGCGCATCCATCAATTCAAGCGAAAATGCAATAAGAATATGCCGTGATGCAGGGATTGAGCCTGAAGTAGGATTTCTTATGTTCGTGCCGGACAGCACCCTTGAAGACCTGGAACATAATTTTGAATTTCTGCAAAAAAATAACCTGCTTGACCGCCTGGAAAGAACCGCAAATCTTCTTTCGCATCGCCAGTTAGTGTTAATGGGGACATCGGGCTACAGAATGTTTAAAAAGCAGGGCAGACTTATAAAAGCAGGAGTACTTGGTTTTGAAGGAGAAGTATCTTATCAGGATAGCAGGGTCAAATGGGTATCCGATATTATGATTCATGCATGTCTTTTTGTGCTGGAAAATATGGAGCAACCAAATTCTCCAATATACTGGCGACTTTGCGAAAACGAAGGCGAAAGAAATATCGAACTTGTTAAAGCAAACGATTATCTGGTAAAATTATTCAAACGACTTCTTACCGATGCAGCTAAAACCTCTTTACTTCCTACTGTTTTGGAGTTGAAACAAGTAATTGAAAAAGAGCTGCTAAATACCATAAATATCATTTCTTTTGCTTCACCATAAGATAACCAACAGACTACCAAATCTTTCTCAAGTTATCCAAATAATATTGCAAAAAATCTTTCGAAAGTTTATATATAATTTTAAATTCATTTAAATAATTGACTAAAGTTTCGCAGTTGAGTAATCGAGTTGATTACAAAGTACATTTTCAATAACTTCAAGAATATATAATATATTATTTCTGTCAATTTCATCAGATAATAGCTGACTTGACATAATGATAAGCTCTTTGACA
>JAHIFE010000208.1 GCA_018901125.1 Pseudomonadota bacterium
CACTTTCAAAACGTTTCAGTTTGGTCAAGGTCAAGGCGGATGAAAATTTTAACCGCAGGAATACATGGAGTATTTCGAGGATTAAAATTTTCACCCAACGCAGAGATCGGCCAAAATGGGACGTTTTGAAACTGGCTCATTTGATAAAAGAGTCCATGCTCACACTTAACTTGGTGATATCCCGGTTTCCGTTTTATCTTTTTATGGATTTGCTGGAGCAAGAGGATCTGCAGGGACTGGTTCTTTGTCTTCCTCTGCCAAATCAGGCCAGGAGTCATCGGTTAAGCCTATATAATTCGGATAACAACCGTAATAATGAGTTCCATAGTGTTTGTATATCCCTCTAAAAGAGGTTGGAAGAAAGTAATAAATATCATTTTCATTATCAAATTGGTTTCTAACACCAGGATATGAATAATTTTTAAGAATGGAACTGTTGTTGTGCGATAGCGTATATCGTACAGCCATAGTAAACTGTGGTTCATCTATGAGCAAAATAATCCTCCCGTACTTTCCTGGGGCTAAGGCTGTATAAGTGACCGCATACTCGATAGAAGGCCCTCCTCCTGAATAAAAGGCCAAATTAATATCGATATTCTGCCGGTCTATGTATGGTTCTCCCTCCTCATTTAAAGTGCCGTTTGAATTAAAATCAACCAGTTCCACTAGCGTATCATCATTTTGTATCTGATTTGTGGTATACAACTGACCGTCTAAATAAAACCTGTCCGTACAATTCATCGCTGTAATGTGCATGGGTTCATTAAGGTTTTTCGTACCCACTGCAATGGCGTTATCTGTCTCATCACCAAGGTTTCCTTTGAATAACACAAACAGCTGAAGGTCCGTAATTCCAGCAGGGATAGGGTTTGCTGAGAAGTCAAATTCAAATTCTCCTGCACTGTCAGAACTTAAAGAATCTATGTTTCTTGTTGCAGATACAGAGTAGGAATATTCTACACCCTGCATCTTTCCCCACATTTCTTCCCATGTCGGTGGGTACGCAGAAAGTTTAGCCGTATAATCTGGTATTTTTTTATATTTTGCCACGGCTTGAAGCTGTCCCGCGCCCATTTGTTCATAAGATATTACTTCTCCCAAACCGTTTTTATCCTTTACGGATATATTCCTCACATTCGCCCTGATCTTTTTGAATTCCTGCTGTGTATTGCCTTCTTCTAATGCACCGTCAATAATGGAGTAGGTATAAGCATCCGGAGCGGTTATCTCGAGACTGCCTCGGAAAAAGTAATCCAGCAAGCCTGCAGAATAGCCGACAGCTCGGGGAATAAGCAATTCAGCATAATTTTTTGCGCATTTATCATCTATTTCAAAAGATCTGTAATATACTCTCTCATCCCAATTCTGTAAATCCCGGGAAAGATAGATTGGTGTTGTAAAGTATGTAATATTCTCCCCATCGCCTATCTTATTAATATAGAACATGGTATCGGGTTTATTATCCTCACCAGTTACGGTTTCAGGGAGCTTGTTGCGATTTATATAATCTTGAACATCAGTACTTGATTTTTTAGGATAAGGATTATAATAAACATCATCTGTAGGTTTAGACTCGGCAAATATAGTGTTTTTGCTGGCAAAATTAATGTTGGTATATTCAGCTAATCCGATTTTATTTGGAAAACTTGTTGAAATGGCAGGATTGGCGCCATCATATGCATTCGTATCCCAAAATTTGGTAAGAGAGACGTCATCCGGATTTCCACCGGCACTTCCCATTAACAATTCCTTAATATGACGTTTAACATAATGCTCAAATCTATCCCCAACCCATTTGGTTGGATGAAAAATAGTATCCGGTGTTATACCGACAAAGTCCAGATGAGATTTAAAATCATTTCTTACATGAGCCGGTACCGCCACATCTTGAAGAAGGTGCAGCACCTGGCCCAAGGCCTGCAAAGACAGTGCAAAATAGGATTCTCTTTCTGCTTTAGTGGTTGCAACTAAGTCTCCATTATAATTCTTCCCGGTCAGGTAAATATAATAGTTTTCTCTGGCATGATCCCAGTCCCACTGGTTTCC
Source organism: Pseudomonadota bacterium (assembly GCA_018901125.1). Taxonomy (GTDB): domain Bacteria; phylum Desulfobacterota; class Desulfobacteria; order Desulfobacterales; family RPRI01; genus RPRI01. The sequence goes on from JAHIFE010000208.1 coordinate 2,047, forward strand.
CGTCTCTGCTTTAGTACCGGTCGGCGCCGGCCCTGTATAACCTGTGGCCCAGTGAAGATTAGAATTGATATTTCCCGGAGGATATTCACCTCCTGAGCACCACAGGTTTATATACCAGGGCGAGTCGCTCATGCCGGATTCTGTCCAGGATAACGTGTTAAGAGGACTGTGAAAATGATTGGAAGCGCGGCATTCGGGTTTGTCTTCGAGGAAGGAGCCTTCTCTAAGCCAATC
>JAHIFE010000209.1 GCA_018901125.1 Pseudomonadota bacterium
CCTCTCTTCCCCCATATCCGGAAGCCTTCAAAGCGATAAATCCCAGGGGGTTTGGGGGACAGGTCCCCCATAAAAACAGCTCAAATTCCGCTTAGACCTTTATATGAATATCAAACCTTGATTAGGATGAAGAGGGTCAAACCTTGATTAGTGATTTAGTGCCTATATTCACTGTTAAAGGTTTGACCCTAAGGGTTTTTCTAAGGGTTTTTTCAAGATGGGCCTCAGTCCGACTTCCATAGCCAAAACAAACGCTATTTCAGACAGATCTCCCCGGATAAGAACGTGAACTTTCGCTACACAACCGCAGCATTTACCCTATCTCCTGAATCCGGGGCTTTGTTATGTTGTGCTAACTCACCCGGAGACTGGGCCTTATATGCTGTTTCTGTTCGTCGGCTCATAGCTTTGCACTCCAGCTTCCTTCAGACAGAACCTCACGATTCCGCCCTTGCCTTCGGCTAATGTTTATGCTAATGAAATTAATCATTAACAGGATTCACACACAGGGGACTTTCACCCCATAAATTCACGCCCATGCCGGGCGTACACCATCGGCTGCACCGGATCGTGGCAAAAGGCGGCCACTCCCGGTGAGCCGTATGTTGGGCAATGGAGAAGCCGTCATCGAAGACACCATAGAGAGCTTTATACGTACAGCAGATACCGGATCGGGGATCTGATAAAATATATCCACTGGTTCCGAGACAGATATCAAAACTGGGAAGGGGTAGAATGAAAACGGACAAAGACAAAAAAATACAGAAGCCCGGGGAAAAAGGGACATCCATTGTCCGGTCCTCGGCTGCTGAATATCTGACATTTGTCGCGGCAAGTGGTAAGGGAGGCGTTGAAGCAGTTTATGCGGATGAAAATATCTGGCTGACCCAAAAAATGATGGGCGTTCTCTATGATGTCGAGACGCATACCATTAACTATCACCTGAAGAAGGTGTTTGCCGATAGTGAATTGGAAGAGAAGGCAGTTATTCGAAATTTTCGAATAACTGCCGCAGACGGTAAAAATTACAATACCAGACACTACAATCTTTCGGCCATTATCGCAGTAGGCTACAAGGTTAACTCAGAACGGGCCGTGCAATTCCGCAAATGGGCGACAACGATTATTCAGGAGTTCACCGTCAAAGGCTATACAATGGATGATGAGCGTCTAAAGAATGACGGTTCTGTCCTTGGTAAACAATATTTTGAAGAGCAATTGCAGCGTATCCGGGAGATTCGTCTGAGTGAGCGTAAGTTCTATCAGAAAATTACCGATATCTATGCTACGTCCATTGATTATGACATAACGGCTCAAGCCACGAAGCGATTTTTTGCGACAGTACAAAACAAGCTGCATTGGGCTATTCATGGCCGGACGGCTGCGGAAGTGATCGTAGATCGTGCGGACCACAAAAAAGATAATATGGGGCTGACTACCTGGAAAGACGCTCCAAAAGGTAAAATTCAAAAGTTCGATGTCAGCGTGGCCAAAAACTATCTGACCGAAAACGAAATGGCGCAATTGCAGCGATTGGTCTCTGCCTATCTGGACGTTGCGGAAGATATGGCACTGCGGCAGATCCCGATGACGATGCAGGACTGGGAGAAACGCCTCAACCGGTTCATCGAAGCGACAGACCGGGAAATCCTGCAGGACGCAGGAAAAGTTACAGCAGAAATTGCCAAAGCCCATGCCGAAAGTGAATTTGAAAAATACCGCATCATCCAGGATCGGCTCTTTGAAAGTGACTTCGACCGGATGATCAAGCAGTTGGAACAGAAAAATGAAGATAAAGAATAGAGATTTTCAGGCATGAAACCGGGGGACATCCATGCTTACTTCCAACCAGAAAATGCACCGGATAAACCGGTGATTTTCATGTTAGGTGAAGCATGAAATACATAATATCGATACTTCTTGTTTGTCTATCGAGCAATGTATATGGAGATGAACTCAAAAGGAATTATCTATCGACCGAACTATCTGTTTTCTCCGGTTTAACTATAGTAACGGATTACTATTCATGCCTTGTTAAAATATATTCAGAAGCCTATGAATATGACGATGTGGTTTTCAGAGCAGGGGGGAATATCGGGGCTCCTTAGTTATTCAGTTTCTAGTAGATGTCTTTCTTAGCAAGCTACTATGGAGTAAATTATAAAAGGAACAATAGAGGTTACCCATTTCCTTTCCCTCCAGCCTCCTTCAGACAGAACCTCACGATTCCGCCCTTGCCTTCAGCTACTGTTTATGCTAATGAAATTAACTATTAACAGTATTCACACATAGGGGGCTTTCACCCCCGCGCTGCATAATATAAATTGACATTGTGTAGCCTATAGGATACATTCTATTTATGATCGAAATACGCAAAACTGATAATTTTGCCAAATGGATCGATGAGTTGCGTGACATACGTGCACGTGTCCGTATCCTTGTTCGAATAGAAAGGTTGGCAGCCGGAAATCCGGGTGATGTTAAGGCGGTGGGTGAAGGCGTTTCAGAGTTGCGGATCGATTATGGACCTGGATACCGAGTTTATTATAAAAAGCAGGGGCAAAAGGTGATAATATTGTTGGCTGGTGGTGATAAACGCACCCAAGCTAAGGATATCAAAACCGCCCTTCGCCTTGCACAAAATTTATAGGAGTGGATTATGGCAAAAACCATCACTACACGATACGATGTCGCTGAACATCTTCGAACCCCGGAAGAAATGGCGGCTTATCTTGAGGCTTGCCTTGAAGAAGCGCATGGTGATGCTGCTTTTGTTGCAAAAGCTCTGGGCGATATCGCACGAGCCAAGGGCATGTCACAGGTTGCTCGTGATGCTGGCCTGTCTCGGGAAAGCCTTTACAAAGCTCTCTCTGGTGAGCGAACTCCAAATTTCGAGACAGTCCTCAAGGTTATAAGTGCACTTGGCTTAAAATTGCATGCAGAAGCAGTGAAAATTGACAGTCCAACGGCCGAACCTGTCGCTTAAGCAGAGCGGAAGTACTTTCGGCTTTTCATAGAAAGGAAAAATAACTGAAGTCAAACCTTGACGGGTTGTTGCCCAAACAAATTTGAGTTTATTAAACAATACTTGTTTAAGGCATAGTTTATTTATAATAAAGTACTATTATTATTAATAGTGCTTGCAAGTAAAATATACTTCTGTTATAAATTATATAATTAATTATAA
>JAHIFE010000210.1 GCA_018901125.1 Pseudomonadota bacterium
ACTCCACTTTTGTCATTCCGGCGAAGGCCGGAAACCAGTAATTCCATTGGGTTCTGGATACCGGATCAAGTCCGGCATGACGGTTTGGGTGTTTCACAAAATTATTAAATGGCATATTAATTCCAAATGCGGTTACCCTGGCCGGGATACTCCCATAGTTTGACAATTCCGGGAGTATGAGTTTGACAGGTGTTTATCATATGCGATTACCCGGTGGGTTTATTAGTTTGATTGACAAATCCAACAAATATCTATTAGAACTTTATTTATTGAGCCACTTTCAAAACGTTTCAGTTTGGTCAAGGTCAAGGCGAGTGAAAATTTTAACCGCAGGAATACATGGAGTATTTCGAGGATTAAAATTTTCGCTCAACGCAGAGATCGGCCAAAATGGGACGTTTTGAAACTGGCTCTATTGAAAACATTGGCAGTCAGATATTTATGGGCGAAGCAAGGATGTAAAAAAGGTGAATACCATCAACATGGATACGGATATAAAAATTGAAGATAAACAAGAAACCCTGGTAGCAATACTTGGGTGCATTCCCATTCTGGAAAAGATTGCGGATAAGTCTGAGCTCCTGGCGCTCCTGCCGGAATCCGAACGGATCGCTTTGATTACTGCGGCCGGGAAAATATCCCGACCCGACAAAAAGGAGATTAAAAAAAGAAATAAGGACAGAAAACGGCAAAATCGCATGGTTATTGTGGAAAAAGAGCGGCGGCTAAGAGCGGCCACAGGAATCCGCAAGGCCAGGGAAGCCGCAGTCTTTACCGCTCCCCGGCAGATTTCATGTGCCGACGGTGAAGTCGAAATGGAAGATACCTCAGATACGCTGGAAACGCCGCGTAACTGCTATGTGTGCAAGGCTGAGTTTAAAAAGCTCCATCAGTTTTATGATGCCTTGTGCCCGGAATGTGCCCAATTCAATTATCAGAAACGCTTCCAGACGGTCTCCTTGAAGGGACAGGTTGCTTTGATTACAGGTTCCCGGCTTAAGATCGGGTATCAGGCCACGTTGATGATGCTCAGGGCAGGGGCGAGGGTAATTGCTACCACCCGCTTTCCAAAGGATTCGGCTTTAAGATTTTCTAAAGAACCGGATTTTTCCGATTGGGGTCACAGGCTCCAGATATACGGGCTGGATCTGCGTCACATCCCAAGTGTGGAACTTTTTACCGATTACTTCAAAGAGATCTATCAGCGCTTAGACATCCTCATCAACAATGCTGCCCAGACTGTCCGGCGGCCACCCGGATTTTATGCCCATCTCATGGAAAATGAAACAAAGGAGGTGGTGCAATTGCCTATAAATGCCCAGACCCTTTTGGAGCATTACCAGTCATGTATCTCCCGGCTGGAATACGGGCAGGCAGGAAATGTGGGCAGAGAAAAAGCCTTACCCGTAAACTGGAACGGTACGGCTCCCGGCGTAGGTTTGCGCATGTCCGCCCAGCTGTCCCAGATTCCTTATTCTTACGACCATTCGCTGGATGTACCCAGTGTTTTTCCGGCAGAAAAACTCGATGCCGACCTCCAGCAGGTGGACCTTAGAAAGACCAATTCCTGGCGATTGAAGATAGGAGAGATCCAGACCTCGGAAATGCTGGAGATACAGCTGGTCAATTCAGTAGCGCCATTTGTTTTGTGCAACCGTCTGGCAAATCTGATGAAACAGGATTACACCGGACAAAAACATATTGTTAATGTTTCAGCTATGGAAGGAAAATTCCTGCGGTTTCAAAAAGACAGCCGCCATCCCCATACCAATATGGCCAAGGCCTCTTTGAACATGCTCACCCATACCGCGGCCGGTGATCTTGCCAAATACGGAATTTTTATGAATTCAGTTGACACAGGCTGGGTCACGGATGAGGACCCTGCTATTTTGGCCAGACATAAACGGGACTGCCATGATTTCCAGCCGCCTTTAGATATTGTGGATGGAGCAGCAAGGGTCTGTGACCCGTTTTTCCACGGCATTCTGACTGGAAAACACTGGAGCGGCAAATTTTTAAAGGATTATTTCCCCATCGACTGGTAGAACAAGGTCTCGTATGGTTTATGCAATGACTAAACAGGCTCAAGAGATTTAAAACAGAGGAAAAGAGATGAGTAATCTTGATTATTCAAAATATTGGACAAAAACCGAAGGAGAGACTGCCGGAGACATTCTGAATAAATGGGTAAAACAAAAACCGGACGAAACGGCGATTGTATATGGAAATAGAAGAATAACCTGGAGACAATTGGATCTTTTGACCGGAAATCTGGCGGCGAACCTTCTTGGCCTTGGCATGAAAAAAGGAGACCGGCTGGGAATTTGGGGACCAAACCATCCGGAAGTATTGATAGCATGGTTTGCGGCTGTTAGAGTCGGGATAATAGCGGTTCCTATCAATTCACGTTATCGTAAAATGGAGCTTGAATATTTTGTAAAAGATTCAGGTTGCAAGGTTCTGGTAACGGTTGATGAATTTGATAATTTTAACTTCTTTAAAGCTGCAAAAGAAATAAAAGAAAAATTTTTAACACTTGAGCATGTTGTGGTTTACGGTAAAGATAGTAATGTTAAAGAACCGTTTATATCTTTTGACAGCCTGGTCAATGTTGCACCCACTGATTTATCTGTAATTGAAGCCAACAAACCTGTATCGTCAGATGAACTGTTGATATTATATACTTCCGGTACAACGGGTGTTCCTAAAGGGGTTGTGCATTCCCATGATTCTTTGCTTTGCAACTCCAAGGCATTTATTAAAGAAGTCTGGTATCTGACAGGTGAGGATGTCCTTCTTCTTGCTGCGCCCTGGGCTCATATGACGGGAATAGAGATATTTTTCAATGTGGCATTTTTATTGGGCCAAAAAATTATTTTGATGGAATCATATGATCCTTTCTCATTTGTAGATATCATAGAAACAGAAAAGGTTACATGGTTTACCGGCGTTCCTACAATGTATATGCTGCCGATTATAAAAATATCCGAACTTTCAAAACGAGAGCTTTCCTCTTTTAAATTCGGAATAACTGTCGGATATTATGCACCGCCTGCCCAGATGAAGCTATTTAAGGAAACATATGGCATATGTCTTCTCCAGCTTATGGGAAGTTCAGAAGCCGGTGGAGTATTAATGACTCGAAGAGATGATCCGGAAGAGATTGCTTTTAATACCATTGGAAGAACGCTTTCAAATGTTAAATTAAAGATTTGTGATGAGAAAGGGGATGAATTGCCAAGAGGGGCAGTTGGAGAATTGTGGTTCAAGGGGCCTTCCATTTTTAAATATTACTGGAACAAACCGGATTTGACAAAAAAAGAAAAAGATGGTCAGGGCTTTTGGCATTCCGGTGATATGGGAAGAATTATAGATGAGCAGGGCAACATTCAACTGGTTAGTCGTAAAAAAGAGATTATCATGAGGGGGGGCTTTAATATCTATCCGGGTGAAATCGAGGCATTTGTGATGAATATGCCGGAAGTTAACACGGCAGTACTTGTTAGTTATCCGGATAATGTACTGGGTGAGAAAACGTTTCTCAATATTGTTGTAAAAGAAGGAAGTATTTTAGATGACGAAGGAGTCCGCGCAAGATTTGGAGAAAATCTGGCCAATTACAAAAAGCCTGATATTATCAGAATACAGACATCGCCATTACCTCAGCTTCCCAGCGGGAAGATGGATAAGTTGACAGTTAGAGTGAACCTGTTGAAAGAAATGGGGCTGGAAGACAGGGCATTGTAAAATCAACATTAGATACTATATGTATGGTAAGATAACATACTTAATCAAATATATAATATTGCCTGTATACGTGAGACTTCAGATCCTGATTGCATGGAGAGTGAATATAAGAAGCATTTTGCAGTATTCAAATTTTCGCCCAACGCAGAGATCGGCCAAAATGGGACGTTTTGAAACTGGCTCAAACGTTAAGAATTGTTCTCTCCGTCATGTTCGGGATGGTTATGGTCATGGTAGCGGTGCGGTGCATGATCGTGTTCTTTTTCTTCTCCGGGATGGCTGTGTGTGAAGTGATGGCTGTGATCGTGTGTGTGTTCGTACAAATCAAAATGTGCGGTATCTGCATGAATCTGGGGTTGAATATGAAGATGTTTATGTATATGCCTGTGTTCGTGTTCATGTTGCAGCCTTCGGATAGTACTGCTGCTTTTGTCGCGGTATGAGTAGGACAATCCGTTTAAGCTTCCGAGGCGCTCATCCTCCAGAAAAGCTTTTATCGGCATATCTTCTATGATTCGCCCTTTGTGCATTACAATGGTGCGTTTTGTCAGTTCCCTGATAAAGAAAATGTCGTGACTTACAAGCAAAAGGGTTGCGTCAAGATTTGAAAGTATTGAAAGCAGCAGCTCTTCTCCCTGTGGGTCAAGACCTGCCGTAGGTTCATCCAGTATGAGAAGTTTTGGATTCATTGCAAGTACGCAGGCAAGCGCAAGACGTTTGCGTTCTCCTCCGGACAGGTGCAGCGGAACGCGCTCTTCATAGCCTTCCATATGAACAAGAGCCAGAACCTCTTTTATTCTTTTTTCGGATTCCGTGCGTGAACAACCAAGTTCTACCAGTCCGAATTCTATTTCCTCTTTTACGCTCGGGCAGAAGAGCTGGTCGGCGCAGTCCTGAAAAACCATTCCGATTTGTTGCCACAGGGCCTTTCGCTGTCTGGGCTTAACAAGAGTGCCTGCAAAATAAAAATCTCCGTTTCCTTCAAGCAGGCCAAGAAGACAGGATAACAGTGTTGTCTTTCCTGCGCCGTTTTCTCCTACAATCGAAATCTTTTCATTTTCGCAAATAGTAAAATCAATATTGCTCAGTGCGAGTGTGCCGTCAGGATAACGATATTGATAATCACGAAAGGCCACAAGCTGATTATTGTTGATGATCTCCAAAGAAGAAGACTTAAGCGTTGTGTTTGTTTTTTCCGGAATTGAGTCGTTTATTACAAGCCGGAAAGAAAAATCAAGCCCGTGCATTCTTAGTGACTGCTTTTGGGATACAAGTTCGCTCATGGTATAATCGTGATGTATGCGGCCTTTATCTAAAACCACGGCACGATTGCACAGTTCGTACAAAAAGATCAGATCATGGCTTATGCAAATTAGTGTGCCGGAATAATCCTTTAAAAGGTCAAGAAATACTTGCTCCTGGCGCGGATCAAGATTGGCTGTGGGTTCATCCAGAAACAGCACATCCGGCTGCATGGCAAGCAAACCGGCTAACGCAGCGCGTTTTTTTTGCCCGAAGCTTAAGTTATGCGGTGCTTTATATGCCTTGTCTATAAGGCTTACCCGTTTTAAAGCATCAAGAGCTGCATGATCCGCATCCTGCCGTGAAAGTCCCTGATTGCGGGGACCGAAAGCTGTATCTTCTAAAAGCGTATGGCCGAATAACTGGTCATCGGGGTCCTGGAAAAGCATGCCGATTTTAAGCCTGCTTTTTTCAAGATGTTCTCCTTCAAGCGGTTTTTCCTTGTAGAAAACTTCCCCTGAACTTGGTGAAAGCAGTCCGCATAGTTGCTTAACCAGAGTTGTTTTGCCTGATCCGTTCTGACCGACAAGGGCGATTCTTTCACCTTCTGCTATATCTATGTTGATATCGGATAGGGCAAGAGTTTTATCGGGATAGCGATAGTATAGCCTGCGGGCGCCAAAAAGCTGGGTATCATAGACAGGCCTTGTGATATGTTGATGAGGTTCATGCATTTTTATTTTATCCCTGACATATGATCCGGTCGAAAATGATCAGCGCTGATCCGGCTGCAAGCCAGAGTGCTGTTATCAACAAATCACTTGTTTTTAAGTGTAGTTCGGCAGGTTCCGGGAATCGGCCCTTATATCCGCGTGCCCGCATGGCGTCGAAAACCCGCTCAGTACGCTCAAAGCTTCGAACAAGAAGCATTCCAAGAAAATTGGCCACAGCGCGCAAAGTCTGTATGTTGGTATGCTTTCTGAAGCCGCGAACCTGCATACCCGAAGACATTCGCCGGGCTTCATGGCGAAAGACATGTAAATATCTGTAACTTAAAAGAACCATCTGCCCGGCCATTTCAGGTACGCCGAGCTTTGAGAGTCCATGCAGAGTAACAGGCAGGGGCGCGGTGGATAAAAGAGGTTCCATCAATAAAGTAATGGCTACAGCCTTTGCGGCGATAGTGGCGGCAAGCAGCAAACCTCTTAGGTTGAAAACAAGCCAATTCATTTTTCCGAAGATAATAACCGTATCATTGCTGTGAACAGGAACGGAAAAAGGCATTACGATCAGAAACATGCTTATAAAACCGGCAATCGCCAAAAGTCTTAAAAGCGCTTTTGTAAAAGAAGTTCTTGATATCAGAAGAACCAGAGATGAAATTCCGATTGCAAAAAGCGCCGGTGTAAGGTGTTTAAGCGATGCTATAGCAAAACTAAATGCCAGTATTGTCACAATTTTGCAGCGCACATCCCAGCGATTAATCACTGAGTCGTATATTGCATCTGCAATGGGCGGTACCGACCAGTCACGTTCTTCCGTCGGTATGCTGCGCTTATATGCAAAGCGTTTCAGAAAAAACACGGCCAAAGCAAACACTGCCAGTGGTATCAAAACAAAAACAGGCAATTGCCACAAAGGCAGCTTGATATTGGTTATATCAAGCATGAGTATCTTTAGCGGGATCTTTAAATGACAGTTCAAGCAGTTCAGGTTTTACTCGGGCCAGAAATCTTATGGTAAATGCGCTGATAAGACCCTCTATAAAAATAACCGGCACATGTGCAGCCAGCGCAATTTTGGCTACTCCTAAAAAATCCTCGCCGCCGGTAAAGAGAAGTGCGGCAAGGATAATTGCCGCCATTGCCGTACCACCTGCACCAACCAGCCCCCCTGTAATTGTCTGGCGCATCATACTGTCACCTTTAAATTTATGGAAGAACCAGCCGCAAATCAAAGCCGGTATTCCCATCATAAGGGTATTTGCGCCAAGCGCAGTCAATCCGCCGAATTGAAACAACAGACTTTGAAGAAGAAGGCCAAGACCGATTGAAAGAAAGGCGGATGGTCCAAGAAGCGCACCGGTAATTCCGGGTATCAGCAAATGAACGCTGGTTGGACCAAAAGGTATGTGAATCAGTGAAGCAACAAAAAAGGCTGCCGTGACTACCGCCAGTTTAGGCAAATCGCGGCTGTTGGAACGGTGGGCGCTCCAGGCTGTCAGCGCAGTTGCTGCTATATAGCCGCCGACAGTTACAGAAATGGGGAGAACCCCGTCTGATATATGCATTCTTCTATTCCTTTTTGCGCGAAGCGACAAAAGCCGCTGTTCCAAACAGCCCGAAGATATAGCCAATGCCGGAAAAAACGTCTTTTAAGCCCGGTTTATCGAGATCGGCACGAAGTGCTGCGATTTCCCGCTGAATGCGCCTCAGTTCAGCAGACATCTTGCTGTTTTGCTCTTTTATAAGTTGGACGACATCATCAGAGTATTTCAAAGATTCATTCTCCTGTGGAGCTTGAGCTAAAAGCTGACACGGTATACCCGCCATACAAAACCACAGCAGACCTATCAAAAGCACTCTTTGAATAAGCTTCATTTTCCAGCCTCCACCTCGGATTTTTTTAACTTATAATTATTCTTATGTCCCATAGTTGCTTCAATAACTATGTTTAAATCATCCACTTTGGGTATGTTAAAGCTAAACAATCCCTTCTTGTCGGTTACTCCCTCAAGAAGCTTTTTGTCCTGACTGTCAAAAACCAATACCTTTCCGCCTTCAACCGGGCGGCCATCCGGAAAATAACTTTCGGTAAAAATTTTCCCACCTTCGGCATATGCAAAAAGGTTAACCTTATGAGCCATTGCTGTTGAGCAAAAAATCAATGACACAAAAACAAATATTAATACATAATTTAATTTTTTCATCATATCACCCTTTTAATTAAAACAAAAACGGCATTTATTTCATATCCCTTGTATGTACCCAAATAACGGCTCCGATTTCAACTCCTTTTTCCTTGCCATCATGCTTGAGTTTCCACCCGGCTTCATTCAAAGCTGCAAAGCCCCACCAGCCTGCTTTGGGCATGGCGTAGCTGAAAATGCCGTTGCTGTCTGCTTTCACAACCTGGGTTACATAAGGATCAGATGGTGCTGTAATAATGCTTTTATTTTCGGGAGATTCATTCAGATATTCAATTTCCACTTCGGCAAACGGCACGGCTTTGCCGTTAAGCAGAACCTGACCGGTAAACAGATTGCCGGTCCAGAATCCGTAAGGTCTTGTCATTGGAATGATTTCGGTTTCAAGCCCAACCGGTTTATCCCATCCTTCTTCTTTTCCTAATGCATTAACACATACTTTGGTGTAATGAACGATGAAAAGATCTTCAGCAGGCTCCCAGTATGGGCTGGGTTCAACATAAAAAATGTAGTCTCCTGGTCTGCGGATTTTATAATCAGCGGTCCAGAAACCGTATTTTTCGGTCTGATCAGGACTTTTGCCCTTAGCTTCTTTAAGAGTATCAAGCAGATCGTTTTTTTTGCCGTCATAAACCACTCCAAACTGTTTGGGCTTGACCATTTCCATATAATGCATTTCCATCGGATGTATGAATTTGATCTGAAGGTTTATGGTCTTGCCGTCATCCTTTGAAATGATGTCTTTCGACGGAATGATTGTGCCGAAATGAGCCGACGCAGGAACGCAGGTAAAAACAATAGCCGCTGAAACCATAATCATTAATGAGTAAAATAAATGTCTTGTCCGCATGATAAATACCTCCTGAATATTTTATGTTTTGAAAAGGTTGCTAATAATAACATTAGAATTCTGCTGTCATCCTTATACTGCTTACCCAGCCTTTAACGTCATCAGTGCTGTTTTTGTGATTATCTTTTAAATACTGCAAATCAAAAGTTGTGGAAAATATTTCGTTAAGGCCTATTCTCACGTAAGCTTCCGCTACCTGGGAGTTTTCAATCTCATGGTTGCCGCCCTTTAAGTAAGCGCAGCCGATGCCTGCATTATCCTGCTCACGGCCCCATAACTTTCCTTTTATATCAATTCCTCCCGAATACAGATCCTGGAAATCTATAATCGCATTATCATCGCTCCATCCGAATCTGATCCATGCGCCAAAAATATCTCCGAGTTCCTGATCAAATGAGATAATACAGCCTTTTAATGCTTCTTCATGCCTTCCATCCGTATCGCTGAATTTGTCGCTGGTTGCATCGAACATCACGCGGTAGGTTCCTTCTCCTAAAGGCGTATCTATGGTATATCCAACCTGAGCGCCGTAAAAATGATAGGATTTACCCTCGTCGTTTTCGCCTATCTGCATGATGACGCCTTTTACCGCAAGCTTGCCCATTTCCCATTCCATAGCGCCGCCGATGTCATATGATGGTAAAAAAGTATTGGGACCATTGACCAGTGCCCCGTTCATAAACTGAGTGTATTCATCATTGGCATATTTATTATCATCCAGATAATCTGTGGCATCTATTATACCGCCGGTGATGCCTATCGTATGACTATCATTCAAGACAAATGTATGTTTGTACCATGCAGCAAGCAGATAGTCGCGGTTACGGCCATTTATATCCCTTACATCATCTTCCAGAGATGCAGCCCATGGCGCCAAAGCAAAAGAATGGTCATCCGTATTGAGCCCGTTTCCTGCACTAAATCCAAACTTCATAAAAACCAGATCGTTTTTTGCCGGCTTTATAGACAGCTCCAATTGAATGGGAACAGCGCCGCGGCCAAAGTCTTTGGCGCCGGGCCGATCTTTTGCGCTTTCATACTGGTAAGCGCCAGCTATTATGCCGTTTAGCGTGATCTTGTCAGTAATTCTGCCAAGTTCTGCCGGTTCTTTTGATTCATTTGTTTCCTTGATATTTTCAAGTTCAGCAAGCCGCTGTTTTATTTCATTTATCTCTTTTTGGATAGCCTCATTGTTAACATTTTTATCATCTGCAAAAGCGTTTACAGCAAGTATTGTTAATGCTGTAATCACGATAAGTTTTATTATATTTTTCATCTTTATTTATCTCCTTTCCAATAGATTCAAGTCAGAATTAAAAAAAAAAGCCATGAAGGTACTACGCATTTTTTTTAATGCGATATGCCTTCATGGCTTAAATTGTTTGTATGATATTTTTGCTCTTGGATATAAAACCAAAAGCGGGGTAATTTTTTAAAAAAACTAAAAAATGCCGACTCTTATGTTCAGATGTTAACAGTGCTAAATTTACAATATTGTCTTTTTGGGGAAACTTCTGTTTCCTGATTGGAATAATCCGTATTATAGCTAAATACAAAAATCAATAAAAATATTTTTTAATAACCTATCAGCTAACGGAATCTCTTCGGATAAATGAAAAAATAACGCTTATCATAAACCAGAGACAGGCGACAAGAATAATGGTTGCACCTGTGGCTGTGTTTGCCCAATCCTGTGCAGAAATTATAAGGCCTGTAATGGCTGATGTGAGGCTGACAAGAAGCGCCCACCAGAACATGGCGCCTGCAGAACGGGCAAAATTCCGTGCGGCAGCAGCTGGAACGATAAGCATTGCTGTAACCAGAAGTACACCTACCGCCCATACTGAAAACATGACAATCAAAGAAAGTAATCCGGCGAAATAATACTGGTAAGTGGCCACACGAATGCTGTGCGCTTTAGCCAAAGTTGGGTTAATCCCGATATACAGCAGGCGGTTGTAGCTTAGTATCTGAAAAATCAAAAGTGCTATAAACAGTATGAGCAGAAACAGAATATCATTATTGCTGATGGTTAAAATATCTCCGTATAAAAAGCGTTGCATATCGCGTGCAACGGAACGATCCCTGCTTACCACGGCCAATCCGAAAGCGATAACCGCCGAGAAAAATACTCCTATAACCGTATCGGAAGACAGTGTGCTTTTTCGTTGAACAGCCATGATGGCAAGACCAACCAGCAAACCGAAAAGCGGCATTGTCCAGTGAGGGCTAACCGAAAAGATAAGCCCCAAAGCAACGCCCGCAAAAGCCGAATGACTGATGGCATCCGAGAAAAAAGCCATACGGAAATTTACTACCTGAACTCCCATAACAGCAGCCATTGGAGCAAGCAATATAAGCCCGATCATTGCCTGTTGCATAAATCCGGCTTTAAGACATTCAAATGGAAGAATATAAGAAATTATCTGATAAATTGTTGACAGATCAGGCATCTTGGTCCTTGCTGCAGCATGGTCCGGAGCAGATAGCGCTGCCGTCCGGCATTGAACGGGAATCCACCATACCCATGTGCATCCCGAAAATAGCCGTTAGATTTTCATTGGTCAATGCCTGACGTGGAGGCCCTTGTGCTGCGACTTTGTGGTTAAGGCAAATGACATGGGTGGCATGGTGCGTAACTGTGGCAAGATCATGACTGACCATAAGCTGGGTGAATCCCTTTTCTTTGCGAAGCCCGTCAAGAAGTTCGCAAAAGATGTATTCTCCCTGAAAATCCACACCCGAAGCCGGTTCATCAAGCACCAGCAACTCAGGTTCCTGTTGCAATGCCAGAGCCAGAAGTACACGCTGCATTTCACCTCCGGAAAGAGCGCCGAGTTTGCGTTTTGCAAGATGTTCGGACTTTACTGAGGCAAGGTGTGCAAGAGATCGTTTTTGCATATCATTGCGAACCCCAAACCAGAGAGGTTTTTTCTGAATGCCCATGGCCAGAAATTCAGTTACCGTAACAGGCATTCCACGATCAAAAGTCAAGCGCTGTGGGACGTAGCCGATCCTTGAGCATCTGCCGTTTATGTTGCATGTTGCATGTATAAAGCCTTTGTACTGTATTTCACCAAGCAAAGCCAAAAGCATTGTGGTTTTACCCGCGCCGTTAGGCCCGATAATCGCAGTGCAGCCGCCTCGCGGCACCATGGCCGTTACATTATCAAGAATTAATATGCCCTCCCGTTCAACTGTTACGCTTTCAAATGATACGGCTGTATCGGCATACTTATCTAGTAGATCCGGTTTATTCATCGAGTGTTTTTTTAAGAATCTTTAAATTATTGAGCATTATTGTTTCATAATAATCAAGTGATACGTTTTCAGGGCCGGTTGCAACCGGGTCAAGAATTTCGTTAACAATACCGGCTTCCTTAGCTATGGTTTTGCCGATTTTTTTGGGATATTGAGGTTCGGTGAAAATCGCTTTTGCATTTTGCTGCCTGATGGTTTTTACAATTTTAAGAATTTGGGCCGCAGATGGTTCCTGACCGGCATGCTCCTGAACCACAGCAACAACGTTAAGTCCCATATCCCTTGAAAGATAATCAAATACTCCATGCTGAGTTACAATACGGTTGTTTTTAATCCGCTTTCCCAAAGCTGAAAAATCGTCGGCCAGTTTGTTCATTTTTTTGGCATAAGAATGGGCGTTTGCAGAATAGATTGCTGCACCGGATGGATCTATTCTGGAAAGTTCTCCGGCGATGTTTATTGCCAAAAGTCCAGCCATGCGGGGGCTCGCAAAAAGATGCGGGTTTACACCGTCATGGTGTTGATGATCGTTTTTAGACTCATTGCCTTTATTTGTATGTATATCATGATGATCACCGTCAGAATAAAAAAGAATATCTTTGATACCAATGGAGCTGTCAATAATTTTTAATGATGAATTAGCTTTTTGTACAGGTGCACCAAGAAACTCCTCCATCCCGAAACCATTTATAATCAGAACATCTGCCTTTGCAAGTTTTTGCATATCCTGTGGTGTAAGAGCATAGTCATGTGGACAGCCGAACTGCGCCGGAATCAACAATTCAACATCAACGTTTTTCCTGCCGTTAATAATATTTAAAGCAAGCTGACGGATTGGAAAGGTGGAAGCCAGTATTTTAAAATCTTTTCCAGAAGCCGCAGCCTTTGAATAAAATATAAACACAACAATGCAAAAACAAACAATTGCCATGTTCAGGAAAATAAATCTTTTTTTCATAGACAAATAACTCCCATTTGTTTCTGTTATTGCGAATGAATTTGCATCATAAATTTTATCTTATTTCAAGTCAACAGGTATTGCAAATATGTTTGCAATAAAGAAAAGTATCGGCTATACAGTAAAAGAAAAGAGGTATTGATGATTAAGCGTAAAACATCACAACGAATAGCAATCGAACATATTTTCCGGCGTGAAAACAGACCCCTGGGGGTAGAGGAAATTCTTAGGGCGGGCCGTAAGATTGTGGAATCTTTAAATCAGGCCACGGTCTATCGTAACCTTAAGCTGTTGGTTGAAAATGGATGGTTAAAACCGATAAGTCACCCGGTACTCGGAATTTTGTATGAACAAACCGGCAGAGAACACCACCATCATTTTCATTGCCGCATTTGTGATCGAGTTTTTGAACTTCCGGGATGTATGCTTAGTGAATTCAAAGCAGCGCCTGAAGGATTTGTGACGGAAAAACACGAGGTTTTCCTGTTTGGAATTTGTCCCGCATGCACGGAATAATTTGAGGGATAATTTTGAATAATTTCTTTTAAGCATAAAAGTTTTTACTATTTGCTGTTTGAATAAATCATGCTATATGTTCCTTCAATGTTTTTAATATAAAATAATATAACAAGGTAGCTAATTTTATGAACCCTATAGCAAAACAGCTTAACCAGACTATTGAAAACCAAAATCCGAATCTGCTTGATATGTTATCTTCTATTGGAAAAAACCTTTTTTTCCCGAAAGGCATATTAAGCCAGAGTGCCGAAGCAAAACAAAAAGCTTACAAGCTGAACGCAACTATAGGAATTGCAAAAGAAAATGGTAAAACAATGCATTTTTCTTCCGTAATGTCTTTGCTTGATGGTATCCCGGCAGAAGAAGCATTGACTTATGCACCGTCTTTCGGAATTCCGGAATTAAGAAAAATATGGCAGGATTCCATTTATGAAAAAAATCCTTCCCTTTGCGGCAAAAAAATCAGTCTGCCTGTTGTTTCCTGCGGTATCACGCATGCTATAAGTGTGGTTGCCGATTTATGGGCTGATCCTGATGATGTTGTTATACTGCCGGACATGATGTGGGGTAACTACAACATGATACTTAATGTCAGGAAAGGAGCAAGAGTAAGCCAGTTCCCGATTTTCACACAAAAAGGTGAATATAATCTTGGTGCATTTGAGCAATTAATTAAAACCGAAGCCAAGAAACATAAGAAAATAATAGTACTTCTCAATTTTCCCCATAATCCCACAGGTTATACTGTTACGGAAAAAGAAGGAGATGGTATTGCTGATATTCTGTTAGATGTCGCGTCAAAAGGTACAAATATAGTTACAATATGTGATGATGCATATTTCGGGCTGTTTTATGACGATAAAACTTTAAAAGAGTCTGTCTTTACCCGTATTTGCGACAGGTCTTCAAACTTGCTTGCAGTAAAGGTTGATGGAGCAACCAAGGAAAACTACGTTTGGGGCTTAAGGATTGGTTTTATTACCTATGGATGCAAAATTGATGGTGAACCCGAAAAGGTTTATGATGCACTTGAAAAAAAGACAGCCGGATGCATAAGAGGCAATATTTCAAATGCTTCTCACTTAAGCCAGACCATCGTTTTAAAATCAATGAAAGACAAGAACTATGCTGATGAAAAAAAGCAAAAGTTTGAAATCCTGCAAAGCAGAGCAATAAAGGTAAAAGAAGTTGTTTCAAATCCAAAATACAAAGATATCTGGGATGTTTATCCTTTTAATTCAGGATATTTCATGTGTATAAAATTAAAGGGTCTCGATGCTGAAACTTTAAGGGTACATCTTCTTGATAAATATGGAGTGGGCCTTATTTCAGTTGGAAAGAGCGACCTGCGAATTGCATTTTCCTGTCTTGAAGAAAAGGATATACAGGAACTTTTTGATATTATATTCCAGGGGGCCCAGGATATTAAAGCGAATAGCTAAATTGTGATCAACGTACTTTGATTTTTGCTATTTGATCTGCGTAAATCCGGATAAAGATCTCACGTTTTCAATTTGATTATCAAAATTTTTACTTAATCATACTAAGTTAGATGTTTACTCTAAAACACGGTTAAATTCATTTTGTGATATAATAAGACTGTTTCTTTGATTCCACACTAATCATATTTAGGGGTTTTGGCATGATTATTCAGTCCGGCAATGAGAAGCATCAGGCAAATAAGATCAGATCTCTGGGGTTATGCCTCGGTGCATCAACAATTTCTGCAGTTGTAGTGGAGTCTGTGCAGTATCCTGAAAGTACTGCATATGATACTTCCCCAAAGCCTCAAATTACCGGTTTTATAACTCTTTCTCATGAGGGCAATCCAAGGCAAACTCTTCTTTCTGTATTTGAAAGGCTCGGCAGTTCTTTTGACAGCATATGCTCTACAGGACGCAGGTTCCATAAACTTTTAAACCTGTCAACGATTTCTGAACCGGAAGCTGTTGAGTATGCTTATCGCTATGTAAAGCCACCTGGAATAGCTTGTCCGGCAATTGTTTCTGCAGGCGGTGAAAGCTTTATGATATATGTTTTAAATCATGCCGGAAGAATTTCAAATGTTCTTACAGGAAATAAGTGTGCTTCCGGAACCGGAGAGTTTTTTCTTCAGCAGCTGAGAAGAATGAATGTTTCGGTTGAAGAAGCAGCCACTTTTGCAGCATCTGAAGAGCCTTATCATGTTTCCGGACGCTGTTCCGTTTTCTGTAAATCAGACTGTACCCACGCCACTAATAAAGGAATCCCCAAATCAAAAGTTACTTCCGGATTATGTAAGATGATGGCAAATAAAATTCTGGAGCTTTTGAAAAAAATAAAAAAAGAAAACATAATGATAACCGGCGGAACCGCACAAAACAAAATGATGATTGAATTTTTGCGGAAAGAAATTACCGGCCTGATAATTCCCAAAGAGGCTCCTTATTTTGAAGCTATGGGAGCTGCTCTATGGGGACTTGAACACGAGACGGTTTCTTTTTCCGGCTCTGATACCTTATTTAAGAGTGAATCAACTTCTTTTGAAATACTTTCTCAATTGATAGAATTTAAGGATCTGGTTGAATTCAAGAGTATGCCAAAAGGTGAAATTAAGGCAGGCGATATATGCACTTTAGGCCTTGATGTGGGTTCGACCACAACAAAAGCAGTACTTCTCAGAAACAGTGATAATACAATTCTTGAATCGGTTTATCTGCGGACAAGCGGAGATCCGGTTGGGGCATCCAGAAAGTGTTATGATTATATCTTAAAAGATGTTGCTAAAAAAACGCCGCTATCCGGTATAATCATAGAAGGTCTTGGTGTATGTGGTTCGGGACGTCAGATAGCCGGTCTTCATGCGTTTACAGACGGCATAATAAACGAAATTATTGCTCATGCAGCAGCAGCTGTTTATTTTGATCCTAAAGTAGATACAATATTTGAGATAGGGGGCCAGGACGCAAAATATACATATATTGTAAACTCTGTTCCTTCGGATTACGCGATGAACGAAGCCTGCTCTGCCGGCACCGGTTCATTTCTGGAAGAGTCTGCGCTTGAAACACTTGGAATAAAAATGGAAGATATAGCAGCAATTGCATTAAAGGGAACAATGCCGCCGAACTTTAATGATCAATGCGCAGCATTTATTTCTTCAGATATAAAAAATGCCATACATGAAGGATTAAATCAGGAAGATATAGTTGCAGGTCTTGTATACTCCATATGCATGAATTATTCTAACAGAGTTAAGGGAAACCGGCCTGTAGGAGATAAAGTATTCATGCAGGGAGGAGTTTGCTACAATCATGCTGTTCCTCTTGCTATGGCAGCTTTAACAGGTAAACATATTGTTGTTCCTCCTGAACCAGGTCTTATGGGAGCATTCGGGGCAGCTCTTGAGATTAAAAAAAGAATTCAAACCGGTTTAATGGAAAAGAGAATTTTTGATCTTGAAGTACTGGCAGGTCGCGAGGTTAAGTATGGAAAGTCTTTTATTTGTCACGGAGTAAAAAATGATTGTGACCGCCGCTGCAATATTGCAATCATTGAACTTGAAAATAAAAAATACCCTTTTGGAGGGGCGTGTAACCATTATTATAATCTTCGTAACAACATAAAAAGCGATGATGAAAAACTTGATTTTGTTCGTATCCGCCAGAAACTTGTTTTTGAAAAATATGCTGCCTCAAGGCAGGACATAGCCGCAAGCCAGTATAAAGGTCGTGTGGGTATAAACAGGAGCTTTCTGGTAAATACATACTATCCTTTATATTCAAAATTTTTCGCAGAACTTGGATTCGAGACTGTATTGCCGGACGTTCCTTCACAGGATGGAATCGACCAGAAAGGCGCAGCTTTTTGTTATCCCGTTGAACTGGCTCATGGGTTTTTCTCATCTCTGATTTCCGGAGAAGATATTCCGGAATTTATTTTCCTGCCACATTTTAAAGCTGTTCCGGCATTAAACGGAAATAATAATTCACAGGTATGCCCATTTGTTCAGGGAGAAACATTTTATCTTCAAACTGCTTTTAAGAACAGACTTGAGGATATTAAGAAGAATGGCACAAAAATAATAACCCCACTTATTGATCTTAGCAAAGGAATTGAATCTGCAAAAAGACCTCTTTTTGAAACGGCACTGAAAATGGGATTTGGCAAAAGAGAAGCTGAAAAAGCTTTTACTGCCGCACTTTATGCTCAGAAACAGTGTTTTGAAGAAATGAGATCTATTGGAAGACAAGCCTTAATAGATCTTGAAGAAGATCCCTCTAAATTTGGTGTAGTGATTTTTGCCAGACCTTACAATGGGTTTTGCGAAGAAGCCCATATGGGGATTCCCCGAAAATTAGCTTCAAGAGGCATCCTGGTGTTGCCTTTCGATTTTCTCGATTTTGGCGATGAAGACAGCATGCCTGATATGTACTGGGGTATTGGGCAGATGCTGATTAAAGCCGGAAGATTTGTAAAACGGCATCCCCAGCTGTTCGGAGCTTTTATAACCAATTTTTCATGTGGTCCCGATTCTTTTCTTATAGGTTACTTCAGGGATATCATGGGATCAAAACCGTCATTAACTCTTGAACTTGACAGCCATTCAGCAGATGCAGGGCTTGAAACAAGAATTGAAGCATTTCTTGATATTATAAATTCATACAGGCAGCTTATTTCAGGAAACAAAATTGTTGCCAGAACAAACGGCTTTGTACCTGCTAAAGTTGTTATTGATAATGGGGTTACGAGAGTAATTACCTCAAACGGCAGGATGCTTTTGCTGACTGATCCTAATGTTAAAGTGCTTCTGCCATCAATGGGCAGATTGCCGACCGAATTACTTGCTGCAGTATTTCGCGCAAACGGGTTCAACGCAGAAGCCCATCCTCCTGCAGACAAGGCAGTTTTAAAGCTTGGCCGCGCAAACACATCATGCAAGGAATGCCTGCCCTTATTACTTACAACAGGATCTCTGCTTAATTATATCAGCAATAACAAACAAAACGGTGAAGTACTTGTTTATTTCATGCCTACTTCTTCAGGCCCATGCAGGTTCGGCCAGTATCATATCTTTATGGAGGATCTTATAAAAAGGCTTGGTATTCCTGATGTTGCCATGCTTTCTCTTTCATCCGAGAACGGCTACTGCGGGATGGGAAATAATTTTCATAAAAGAGGATGGTGGGCTGTTGTTATTTCCGATATTATGGAAGACATAAGATCCATGATTTTAGCCAATGCTGTTGATACTGAATTTGGCATAACTATTTTTGAGGATGAATGGAAACTCATTCTCGATCAGGTAGAGAAAGGCGATTTTAACACCCTTGAGAACAGTCTTAAAAATACATCAAAAAGATTAAGCATGATCCCCATGAAATTATCTCCCGACGAAGTCCCGAAGATATCGCTTGTCGGAGAGATATTTGTAAGGAGAGATTCGATATCAAGACAATATCTTACAGAAAAGCTGGCGGCTATGGGGTTTGCAACACTTTGTGCTCCTGTTGCCGAATGGCTGCACTATTGTGATTATCTGGTCGATAACGGACTTGCAGATACAAAAATGAATGCTTTGGAAAAATTGTCTTTTGCCATTAAAAAAAGAATTATGAAAAAATATGAAATAAAAATAAAGGAAATTCTGTCACAGTCAGGTCTTGTGCATACTGAACCGATAAGTGCAAAATCTATAATAAAAACCGCTATGCCATATATATCACCTGAACTTACAGGTGAAGCAATATTGACTGTTGGAAGTTCACTGTCAGAGATTGCTTCACATACCTGCGGAGTAATTTCGGTAGGGCCTTTTGGATGCATGCCAAATAGAATTTCCGAAGCAATTTTGACTGAAGTAATGAATAAAGAAAACAAACTTGCTGCAAGTCCGGGAGACATGCGCCTTAAAGCAGTGCTTTCGGATGTTGACAGTCTTCCATTCCTTGCAATTGAAAGCGATGGTTCTTCTTTTCCTCAGGTAATAACAGCCAAGATCGATGCTTTCTGCCTGCAGGCAAACAGGTTTCATTCGGCTTTGATGAACTCAAAATAAGCTCGAACAACGCATATCGAATGTAGAATAGCGATGTGAGCTATACGTTATCGGTAAGTATTATAATTTCAAAGGAATTGTCGGAAAGATCAACAAGAAGAATTTTATTTCTTAAAAGAGCGCCTTTTCCCAATAGAATTTTTATTGTTTCAGAACACTCAAGCGATGCCAACAGCGAAACACAGTGTGGCAGTGTACCGATAGATGTTTCGGCTCCCTTGTTTGGTGTATTATGAGCTTTGCCATAAATGAGTTTAAGCCCGGGGTCTTCAGGAAATATAGTGGTGATGTGACCGTAGTTTCCTGCAATTGCTGCTGATACAAATCGACAGCCTGCATTTTTTGAAGCTTTTTCAAGGACAAAGCGTGCGGAAAGTGAATCAAGACAGTCTATAACAACATCTGATTTTTCAATAAGGGCCGAGGCGTTTTGATCATTTAAGTATTCCCGGTGATTAAATACCGAAACGGAAGAGTTGATTTCACTTACTCTCTTTTTTGCTGCGTCAGCTTTCGGTGTGGAAACATTACTTTCTTTGCTTAAGACCTGACGATTTAAATTGCTTTCTTCAAATACATCTCCATCAATAAGATTCAAGGTTCCAACCCCGATTCTTGCAAGTATTTCGCAAACTGTTCCACCAAGTCCTCCTAAGCCTACAATACTTACTTTGGACTTTAAAAGGCTTATCTGATCTACGCAAGATAATGATTTCATATTGCGCACATAACGTTCAGGTATGATTTCAGCTTCCAAGGAGGCAATCTCAATCTTGTGGCGGCTTATTCCCGACTCATCAGATATGCTTTTAATATTATTTACTGAAATGCTTTTGTATGGCGTATTGTCAGGAAGTGCTTTATTGACTGAAAGCGCATGTATTTTATTTATAATATCACTTTCCAAAGTATATATACCTTTTTTATGATGTTATCATTAGCCAAAATATTATTAAAAGTCAAAAAGAAAGTCAATGCTTCGATAGGCTCATTTTAACATATTGTAATTATAGACATTTAATTTATAAAAATGTATTTGCGTATTATTTTTGTTGACTTTCAGTTTAAGTATCAATAAATATTAAAAATATATTTAGGCGCTCATATATAGAGCACAAAAGGGAACCCCGTGTAAATCGGGGACGGGCCCGCCGCTGTAATCGGGGACGAAAGCCGCATTTTTTGCCACTGTCTGTTTATAAGCAGATGGGAAGGCGCGGTTAGTACCTGTTGAATTCTAAAAAAGGATCTTTATTCAACAGGGCAAGTAGGTTAATCCGAGAGTCAGAAAACCTGCCTGAATTTAAAAGTGTAATCTCCGCGGCAAAGAGAGTGCAACTTAGTATCTTGAGGATAAAAAAGGGTAATCCCCGGGACGATATAATCGGTCCGGGGATTTTTTTTTGCCCGGACTTGGAAATTTAATATTATTTCAGGAGGGTGGAAAAGTGAAAAGGAGTTTATTTGCATTATTGCTTGCGGGTATGTTTTTTTTACCGGGTATTCTTGACGCTCAGGACGAAAAGAAAAATGAAGATGGTATAATATCTATGAAAGAGGTCGTTGTTTCGGTGACGCGAACGGAAACAACATTAGATAAAATCGGCGGCAATTCGGTTACAGTTATTACAGAAGAAGACATTGAAGCAAGAAAACAAAACAGCGTTGAAGAAATATTGAAAACTGTTCCTGGTATTGATCTTGTCTCAAACGGCGGCCCCGGGACAACAACATCTGTTTTTATGCGGGGCGCTGACTCAAAAAACACACTAGTACTTATTGACGGAATCATGTTTAATGATCCATCACAAGCAAACAGGGGTGCAAACCTGGCAGACTTAACGTTAGATAATATCGAACGCATTGAAGTTGTCAGGGGAGCCATGAGCGTCATGTATGGAAGTAATGCAACGGCAGGCGTAATCAATATCATAACCAAGAAAGGAAAAGGTGAACCGTCATTTCATGCAGGTGCTGAAGGCGGATCTTTTGGAACTTGGAAAACCTATGGCGGAGCCTCGGGTTCAAAAGATAAATTTGACTATTCTATTTCAGCATCTCATCTTAAAACTGATGGTTTTTCAGTTTCTGATAATGACAATAACGATCTACCCAAAGATGGGAATACAGATGAAAAAGATGGGTATAAAAATACGACCCTGTCCGGTAAGTTTGGATATGATATTACAGAGAACTTTAATTTAACAGGAGTTGTTAGATATATTAATTCTGAGGTGGATCTGGATGATTATGGTCCGGGATATGCCGGAGATAGATTTGACGGATATCCTTACGTCTCAAACCCGAACGGGGACAAAGACATGAGGTCAGAGTCTGACCAGGTATTTGCTAAAATAAACATAAAAAATTCTTTTTTTGATAAGTTTTTTATATCCAATCTTTCTTACCAGATATCAGATCTTAAAAGTAAACTTTATAACAATGACGGAAATGATGATGGCGATTTTGATGGGAATACTGATAAAATTACATGGCAGGGTGACCTGAATTTCAGCACAAACACCCTATCATTTGGTTCTGACTACCTAAAAGAGGCTATGAAGAGCAAAAGTAATTCTATAGATATAAATGACGTTAAAACAATGAGTTATTGGGTTCAAGATCAGTTATTTGTCGGTGAAAATCTGGTTGTTTTAGCTGGTCTTCGTTTGGATGACCATGATGAGTTCGGAAGTAAAACGACTTATAGGGTTGCGCCATCTTATTCTATTGAACAAACAGGAACTATTCTAAAAGCAAGTTATGGAACAGGGTTTCGCTCACCATCTCTATATGAGTTGTATTCATCATACGGGAATCCAAATCTTAATGCCGAAAAAAGCAAAGGATGGGATAGTGGATTTGAACAGAAAATAGCTAACAATAAAATCAATTTTGGCGCAACGTATTTTAACATGGTCTATAACAATCGCATTGATTTTGACTTGGCGACCTGGAAATATGATCAAGTTTCCGGTGATACAAAGACTGATGGTGTGGAGGCATTTATAGGGTGGAAACCCGTGGCTGGTCTTAAATTTTTGTTGAATTATACCTATACCGATACACAGGACCCGGATGGCAAAAGGCTTGTCCGACGGCCATTCAATAAATTTTTGTTTAATACTGGGTATTGCTTTTTGGAAAAATGGAAGATTATATAGAACTGAGGCATATCCTTCCAAGAGTGAAGCTCTTAGTGAAGGCAAGGCATACGCTAGAGCGGGTTACTAATCAAGCCAATCTAGAGGGTCTATATTTTTAGGAGAACG
>JAHIFE010000211.1 GCA_018901125.1 Pseudomonadota bacterium
AGCCAGTTTCAAAACGTCCCATTTTGGCCGATCTCTGCGTTGGGTGAAAATTTTAATCCTCGAAATACTCTATGTATTCCTGCGGTTAAAATTTTCACCCGCCTTGACCTTGACCAAACTGAAACATTTTGAAAGTGGCTCAGAAAAAAAAAGGAAATCTCTCCCCCGAACAGTTTAGAAAAAGAAGTGCAGGTTATTTTACTGATAGAACGTCTATATGATAATAAGCGCAAGCAGAAGAACTGATATTCCGGCTTTTTACAGCAAATGGTTTATAAATCGCATCCGTTCAGGTTTTTGCACAGTTCCTAATCCCTTCAACTCAGCACAGATTTCAAATATTTCTTTAGCTCCTGAAAATGTTGATCTTATTGTATTCTGGACACGCAATCCCGGCCCGATTATTCCTTATCTTAAAGAACTTAACCAAAGAGGTTATCGTTATTATTTTTTATATACTCTTATGAACAACCCAAAACTTCTTGACCCGAAATCACCTTCTGCAAAACACTCGCTCAATATATTTAAAAAGCTCTCCGACATTATTGGCCCCGAAAAAATTATTTGGCGCTATGATCCTATTATTTTAAGCAATATTACAGATATTAATTACCACAAACAAACCTATGAAAATATAGCAAAATCTTTGTGCGGTTATACTTTTCGCTGCATAATAAGTTTTGTAGAGATTTACCGGAAGATAAAGGGCAGGCTTATGAAGCTCTCCGAAAAAGGCTTTATGCTAAACCAGTACAACGATAATATATCTGATCTTTCAAGCTATTTAGCTCAAATTTCTGCTAAAAATAATATGGAAATACAAAGCTGTGCTTTAAAGAAAGAGCTTGGCAAGTTTGGGATCTTGCCTGGTAAATGTATAGATGATGCTTATATTAAAAAGGTTTTCGGGCTTAAGTTTGATTTGAAAAAAGATCCTTTTCAAAGAAAAGAATGCGGATGTGTTGCAAGTAAAGACATAGGGATGTATAATTCCTGCCTGTATGAATGCCAATATTGTTATGCAACAGGCAGTTTTGGAAAGGCGGGAATTAATTATCGTAACCATGATCCTTGTTCTTCTTCGCTTCTTTAACAGGGGCAGGGATCTGGGATCAGGGGTCGGGGACCAGGGTAAAAACAGCTCATGAGTTTGTGTTCCTGACCCCCGATCCCTGCTCCCTGGTCCCCGACCCCTCTGTAAGAAATTAAAGAGGTACAAGGTTAAAGGTGAAAGGTTCTATGATAAAAAAGGTTATTGAATGAAGCCAATTAGAATACCTGTTGAAGATTCAATTGATCTGCATACATTCAGGCCTGAAGATGTTTCCGATCTGCTTTCCCAATATTTTCAGGAATGTATTGCAAACGGTATCTATACTGTGCGTATAATTCACGGAAAGGGAAAAGGAATTCTTAAAAACCATGTTGCCGGTATTTTAAAAAAAAGCCCTTATGTAATATCGTTTTTTGATTCGCCGCCGGAAAGAGGAGGCTGGGGATCTACTATAGCCGAACTTAAAAGGAGAGAATAAATATAATAATGGAAACCAGCAACAACAATATGGTGCATCGTCTGTTTGCCGAAGATAAGGAAATCGTTCTTGTAGGCACGGCTCATGTATCGAAAGACAGTGTTGAACTTGTTAATTCGGTCATTAACGAAGAAAAACCTGATATCGTATGTGTAGAACTATGTGAATCAAGATACCAGGCTATAGAAAAAAAAGACTCATGGCAAAACACCAATATCGTAAAGGTAATAAAGGAAAAAAAGACATTTCTTCTCCTTTCAAACCTTATTCTTGCATCATTTCAAAAAAGGATTGCAAAAAAATTTGATATAATCCCGGGCCAGGAAATGATAGAGGCCATTAATGCAGGAAAATCCGTAGGTGCTAAAATACATACAGCCGACAGGGATATAAGGGTAACTCTTTCAAGAGTATGGAATACTATAGGATTTTGGGGGAAAGCAAAACTTCTGGTTCAACTGATTTTGTCTTTAGGAGATGTCGGTGATATCACTGAAAATGACATTGAAAAGATGAAGCAGGAAGATGTGCTTGAAACTCTTCTTGCAGAAGTAGGACAGTCTCTTCCAGTTTTAAAAAAGATACTGATAGACGAAAGAGACATGTATCTTGCCGAGAAAATCAAAACAGCTCCCGGAAAAAAAATTGTGGCTGTTGTCGGAGCCGGTCATGTGAAAGGTATTAAAGCATACTGGAATGATGATATAGATTTAGCATCTCTTGAAACAATACCTCCAAAAAGCAATATATCGAATGCTTTTCAATGGATTTTCACATCAGGCATCATAATACTTTTTATTTACGGTTTTTATTATGGCGGAACAAAGGCCGGTACCGACATGATAACATGGTGGATACTCATAACCGGGGTTTTAGCCGGAGTAGGCGCAATTTTTGCGATGGCTCATCCTTTAACAATTTTATCTTCCATGCTTGCCGCGCCTTTAACTACTTTGCATCCGCTTATAGCTGTAGGATGGGTTTCCGGACTGGTGGAAGCCTATTTCAGCAAGCCGAAAGTTAAAGACATTGAAAGCCTGCCGGAAGACATTCTTTCCGTACGGGGTTTCTGGAGAAATAAAGTTACCAGAATACTTCTTGTAGTTGCTTTCACAAACCTGGGAGCATCTATCGGCACGTTTGTTGCGCTACCTCTTATGATAAAAATGCTTTAATAAAAACTTTCGAGCCACTAATTGAATCGATTTGCACTGGTGGAATTCCGACCGGGTTCATTGATTCGTTAGCCTTTTTCCCTCATGGTAAATAATGAGGTTCACTCCTGATACTCTCCAAACACTCGTCAATGGTCAGGTCGATGAAGAGTTCTATCCATTGCCCGGTATATCTCATATACGAGAGGCTGAAACGTTCACTTCCCGTATACTCAAGCCGGGCAAATCGTTTTTCGAAGAACTCCGATATTGCATTGGGTGAAGGGCACCGGTATGTAGCGCAGAAGTAAAAATAGGATTGGTGCCACTTAGAAAAAATATCAACAATGTAATTAAAATCGGTATCTTTTAACGGAGGTTTGATATGTTCCGGTTTTAATACCGACTGGATCAAATGATCGGCTTTATCTTTAACTGCTGCCTTGATGCTTTCGGGCACCTTGTGCTTGAGCTTTTTTGGGGAACGAGGTTTCCAAACTTTTTTGATCATGGGATAAAATCCTTAATGTACACGTATTCCGGCGCACAACCTGTTAAATCGCTGTATCTGTTCCTTTGTCGGCGGCCAGTCTTTGAAATCCGCGTTATGCATATCGACGCATGCAGCAGCAGGCCCTTCTGGCGTTAAGTGGATTTCACCATCATCGCTATTGCACGGATCGAGATGATGAATTGCGCTTAATGCTACCAGGAGTGATTCAGGAAGCATATCAGAACTGGAATAAATTGGAACATCTGATACGGCTTCATTTATAAGCTTGAGTTTTCGGGCCAGAAGTATCAGCAACGGAACTTCCTTCTCCTGACTTCTCTGCTGCATTGCAAAATAGCGGACGCGGTTCAGAAAACGTTTTACGGACCTCGGAGTATTCTGCTTCGCCATAACCACAGGGTGCCAGATGGAAAGGGCTTTCAGAAAAACCGGTGAATCTCTCACCACGACATCCGGACGTCTTGAGGCTATAAGAATTGCTGCACCGATAAGCACTAAAAGCGGCAGAAATATGATCGTGAGAGGAGCAGATGATTTCTGCCCTGGCTCAAAGAATGCTTCACGTTGAATTTGTGTTTGAGTATCCGGTGCTGGTTTCAAGGGTATTTTGTCAACTATCGGAGTTTGTTCAGTTATTTTTGTTGTTGTATCGGTTGCTGCAGCTTGTGGCTTTTCTTTCTCATCGATCAGGTGGACTTTCCAGCCGATCCAGAAACCGCTTGCAAGTATTGCCGCAACAAGTATCCATGGCCGAAGTGCGGTTAGCATACCTCGGAATTTTTCAATAAATGTTTCCAGACGAGAAGAAGATTCCAAAGAAACTTGGGGCACTAGGATTTGACGGCTCTGCTCGGGCAATGGCGTAGGGAGAGGAACCTCAATGTTCACCAGTTTTTCCAGGTACTGTTGAGCAAACTCTGCCCGCCTTCTTTTTCCCTTATCCACCGCATCCGGTGACATCTGACGGCTTTTGTCGTCATCGATAAGCTCTTCAGCAACATCCTTGAACCCCAGCCCCACACACCTTTCTACGCGGTCGCGGGCCATGCCCATGATGACAAAACAATCCCCGGATGATACAAGAAAGTTGATGGCCTCGAGCACCTCAAGTACTTTGTCAGGATGGCAACGGTCAAGATCGTCGATTAAAATCAGCATTGTGCGCGGATTAAGCGCTTTAGTGACATCACAGAATTCCCGGGCGAACTGCTCCCGGAAGCCGGTCTTTGAAGCAAAGTCTTTGACCCGGATGTTTCCCTGTGTAGTTGAAAGAAGACTTGCTGGATTTACTCCAAAGGCTTTAAACCCTTTCCATAACGCAGCTACAAGAGTAAAAAAACTCGTCAAAAATGCCAGAAACTGAAATCTTGTGTCGAGCTGGTGGATAAATTTGAAGCCCTTCAGTAATTTAATCCATTCCGAGACAGGTTTTTCTAAGAAGGCGATTACGCATTGTTTATCCGGATTTTTCAACAAGAAGCCCGCAGATATGGAAAAAACCAGAATGAGTAAAATTAACGGGATTATTTGACGGCTGCCTCGTGAGAACAGCAGCCGAATTCGGAAATTCCATCCATCGGGAGTCCACCAGGAGGGGAGCGCCTGTTTTTTTATTGTTTCAAGCAGCGATGCCAGGAGCTGTTCTTCCTTCTGATGATGCCAGGCATTAAACCACACAGGCTTGAAACCATATCGCTCTAAATCCGCTTTCAGCAGATTCATTAGCGAACTCTTTCCCGTGCCCCACTCACCCGTGACCGCTATGGTCAAGGGAGGCTTGGTATTCTCGTTTCGCAGGAAGCGGGAGAGCCCCCGCGCAATGGCACCGAAGTTAAGCGGATCGGGGTCTCCTGAAACAATCGGTCTGTCAGAAGCAAGCATGTCTGCCACTGTTTCTTCTACGGTATCATCCGGCTGTTTCGATTTTTTAATAGAAATGAAAAGACCGGCAGATATCGCTACCAGAAATATGTAATACCATGGTGCAGGCATACTCCTGTATTTTACAGGTGCTGACCAAGTGGCGCCCGCGTCAGTGGTAACCAAAATTGTACCACCATCGCCCACAACCCAGCCGGTCTTACCGTCGTTCTGGAAATAAAAAGCTTGAAGCAGTTGGCTTGTTCCGCTGGTCTGGGTTTTCCAGCTTTTGCCACCATCTGTGGTGTGAAGAATCATACCGCTTTCGCCAATAACCCAGCCGGTCTTACCGTCACTCTGAAACTGAACAGAAAAAAGTCCTACTTTTGTTCCGCTGATCTGAGGCTCCCAGCTTTTGCCACCATCTGTGGTGTGAAGAATCATACCGCTTTCGCCCACAACCCAGCCGGTCTTACCATCACCCTGGAACTGAACAGCAAAAAGCCATTGTTTTGTTCCGCTGATCCGGGGCTCCCAGCTTTTGCCCCCGTCTGTGGTGTGAATGATCATACCGCTTTTGCCCACAGCCCAGCCGGTCTTACCGTCGTTCTGGAAATAAAAAGCTTGAAGCAGTTGGCTTGTTCCGCTGATCCGGGGCTCCCAGCTTTTGCCACCATCTGTAGTGTGAATGATCATACCGTTTTTGCCCACAACCCAGCCAGTCTTACCATCATTCTGGAACTGAACAGCCGAAAGCCATTTTTCACTTCCGCTGGTCCGGGGCTCCCAGCTTTTGCCCCCGTCTGTGGTATAAAGAATAGTGCCGCTACCGCCCACTGCCCAGCCGGTCTTACCGTCGCCCTGGAAATAAAAAGCTTGAAGCAGTTGGCTTGTTCCACTGGTCTGGGGCTCCCAGC
>JAHIFE010000212.1 GCA_018901125.1 Pseudomonadota bacterium
CCAGTTTCAAAACGTCCCATTTTGGCCGATCTCTGCGTTGGGCGAAAATTTTAATCCTCGAAATACTCCATGTATTCCTGCGGTTAAAATTTTCACCCGCCTTGACCTTGACCAAACTGAAACGTTTTGAAAGTGGCTCGATTATTTATTCTTTTATACTGTTTATGATTTTTCCTTTTGTGCTGATCACGATTTGTTCCATAGGCACTTTAACACCCGATTGATCCATTCCTTTTTTCACTATCATTGGCAAACCGGAACAGCACGGAACTTCCATTATTACTGTTGTTACACTTTTTATTCCGGCTTCTTTGAAAACCTGTGCAAATTTGTCTATGTATTCTTCAGCATCATCAAATTTGGGGCAGCCCATCATTACAGCTTTTCCTTTAAGAAAATCCCTGTGAAGGGTTGGAAAAGATACGGGTACGCAATCTGCCAGAACAAGTAAATCCGCTCCTTTCAAAAAAGGCGCTTTAGCCGGAACCAGTTTTATTTGTACAGGCCAGTGGCCAAGAGTTGATTCTTCATTTTGAGCAGAAGAAGGGCTTATTGCATTTGGACTAGAAAGGATTTGAACAGTAGAAGAGGGACATCCACAAGCTAATGCAGGTTCTGCCGCTGTATTTAGCTTTTTTTCATGCAATTGTTTTTCAACAGCTTCTTCATCAAAATCTTCCGCCTCGCGTTCTATAACCCTTAAAGCGCCGGTTGGACATTCTCCAAGGCAGGCTCCGAGGCCATCGCATAAGTTGTCCGAAACTACTTTTGCTTTCCCGTCAACTATCTGAAGCGCGCCTTCTGCACATGATGGAACACAATTTCCGCATCCGTCACAAAGCTCTTCATCAATTTCTATTATTTTTCTAGTAACTTTCATACTAATCCTCATTTATGCTTATTTTAATAAGACCTCACGCGCTATGTTTTTGCCGTTTTCGGTCAAAAAAGATTTATCGATTATTTTAGATATATAATCTTTATCAACAGGTTTTCCCTTATGATTCTCTTCAAGGTTGACGATCACATCGGCATCGTAAACGACCTTATAATTAATATTATCATCAGGCCGGGGGTGGTGGTGATGGCCTACTATATCGCATACTTCATCAATCAATTTCTCATTTGCTCCAAGCTTTATCAGGATTTCCCTTGCGATTGGGGGCCCAAGTTCTTCCTGATATTTCGGGGCAGTACTGTTGTAAATACGTTCGGCATCTTTTATCCCTATGTCGTGAAGATAAGCGGCTGCCAATATTACTGCAAGATTTCCTTTTTCAGGTTTGCCTATTCTCTCGGCATATCGGGCAACCTTTGAAGCATGACCGATTCTCTTGAAATCTGTTTTGAAATATCGCTTCATTTCTATTGCTACCCTGTCTTTCAACAAATCTTCCTTTTGGGCGAGAAGACCTTCGGGAAGGGTTCCAAGACATTGTTCTGCATATTCGCAGTAAGACGCACACCCGAAATCCATTTTAGGGTTAACAAATCTGTGCCCGCAGTTGCCACATTTTCTTGCTGTGTCATCCTTAAAAAATTCAACTTTACTATCGCATTTGGGACAGGTTTCATCAAATATGGCCCCCTGTTTCCAATACCGGCTGTCCTGCCCTGGACATTTCATAAATATTCCTCCGTAATATTAAATTCCAAATTTCAAAATTCTAACTTGAGATTTCCGATTTGAGGTTTGTAAAGTGAATATCTAATCTCTCATTGCTGCGTCCAATAAGCTGCATCCAACAAATCTGGGTTTTCCAAAATTGTTGGATGCATTCAGTTTTACCCCAATATAGCTTTTAAATCCTCATCAGGGGTTTTTATCGGCATGATATTAAATTTTTCCACCAAAACATTTAAAATATTAGGCGTTATAAAAGCCGGAAGACTTGGCCCAAGCCTGATATTTTTTATTCCAAGATAAAGCAGTGTCAGAAGAATGGCAACGGCTTTCTGCTCATACCAGGACAATATCATCGAAAGCGGAAGATCATTTACACCGCATTCAAAAGCTTTTGATAAAGCTACAGCAATCTGAACGGCTGAATATGCGTCATTGCACTGCCCTACATCAAGAAGCCTTGGTATTCCCCCGATATCGCCAAGATCTTTGTCGAAAAAGCGGAACTTGCCGCAGGCAAGAGTTAAGACCACACAATCCTTGGGTACTTTTTCAACAAATTCGGTGTAGTAATTACGTCCGGGTTTTGCTCCGTCGCATCCTGCAACAAGAAAGAAATGTCTTATCGCCTTGGCCTTAACAGCTTCGATAACCTGTCCTGCAACTCCCATAACCGCATTGCGGGCAAATCCAACCATAACGCTTTTGCCGTCATTGTCTTTTTCAAAACCGGGCATGCCAAGAGCTTTATTTATCACCTGAGCAAAGTTTTTATCAGCTATATGTGCTACACCGGGCCAACCGACAAGACCGGTTGTATAGATACTGTCTTTGTATAAATCTTTCGGCTTTTGAATGCAGTTTGTAGTCATAAGTATTGCACCGGGAAACTCGGCAAATTCTTTTGCCTGGTTTTGCCATCCCGTTCCGTAGTGTCCATACAAATGTGAATATTTTTTAAGACCCGGATAACCGTGAGCAGGAAGCATTTCTCCGTGAGTATAAACATTTATTCCCTTTCCTTCGGTTTGTTTCAGTATTTCTTCCAGATCCCTTAAATCGTGACCCGAAACAAGTATTGCTTTACCTTTTTTTGCTCCGAGAGAAACTTTTGTAGGAACTGGATGTCCGTAAGCACCGGTATTTGCGCTATCTAAAAGTTCCATTGCAAGAAGATTTGCTTCACCGCATTTTAAAACAAGCCCCACAAGTTCATCAGCCCCAAGATTTTTATTTAAACCGGCAGTAAGGGCTTCATAAATAAACTGATATACTTTGTCATCGCTTTTTCCCAGGATCAAAGCATGATCGGCGTAAGCGGCAACTCCCTTTATCCCATATGTTAAAATCTGCTGAAGGGATAAAATATCAGGATTAATATCCGGGTCACTTTTTGTCCCAACTTTTTCACCCTGTTTTACCAGCCCATCGATTATTTTTTCAGGGTCAAAAACTGCCGGACCTTCTTTATAAACAGTATCAATTCCGGCTGCTGCAAGCTTTTGTTTAAGCGAATCACGGAGAATTACACATTTATCGATAAGCTTATGAAACCTCGCAGGATCAAAATCAACATTTGTTAATGTTGAAAAAATAGCCTCGCAAGTGAATTTATCGATTTCTTTATCTGTAATTCCTGCCTTGCGTCCTTCAATAGCATATAACGCCAATCCTCTTACAGCATAAATCAGCAGATCCTGCATAGCTGCAACTTCTGGACTTTTGCCGCATACTCCTGCTATAGTACATCCTTCACCTTTTGCTGTC
>JAHIFE010000213.1 GCA_018901125.1 Pseudomonadota bacterium
CAGCACTCTTTGAATCTGCCGGGCATTCAAAAGCATTGTGCGCCTGCCGATGGTGGCAAAGTCGTGTTCGACCTCGTAGTTGTCGAGGGTTGCCTTCTCGGGAAGGATGTCTTCCAGCAGTTCCCGCAGTTTGGGGATATCCCACTGTTTATTGCCCAAGTTATAGATAAGCTGCCCCACGGTCTCTTCAGGCTTTACTTTGAAGAATTCATAGAAGGAACGGCTGACCGTGACCACCCTGAGGTCTTGGTCCAAAGAAATTAATGGTTCACGCACAGTGTTGATGACGCTCTCGGCGAATTCACTGGCTTCATCCGCTGCTATTTTAATAACCGATAGTTCTTTTCGGGTCCTTTCCAGGTCGGCATTTTGCGAGCGCAATTCCGACAGTTCATGTACAAGTCGCGTCTTTGTCTTATTATCATCTTTCATAAGACTTATCCTTTAGAAAGGTTGATTAAAACATAAATTCTGCTATCTTTTAGACATGTGGTTGAATAATTCAATCCATACAAACTACATGATAAGGACTGAAGGGCAAATGATAAAACCATTTTAAGGTTTTCATTTATAATGATACAAGATATCACGAATACCAATTGAAATCTACAATTAATGAAATTAACTTTGCTATGAAGCTTTCAGCAAGGGTTGTTCATTTACTTCTTCATAAAGAATAACGTCATGAGCGGAAATTATGTGCTCAAAAGACAATGTAAATTTATAGTGTCATATTAAATTTGCATTATAATAATTCAGAAATTGTGTTCTCTCTTTTTTTGAGCTAAACTTTAAACAAATGGAATAATATTAAAGTTGAACTTGCAAAATACCCCATTTTGTAAAAAATATTTAAGGAGGTTACTATGTACGCAATAGCAATAAATGGAAGTCCAAGAAAAGGCGGGAACACTGAATTGCTGCTTAATGAAGTACTTTGCGAATTAAATGATGCGGGCTGGGAAACAGAGCTTGTAAAGGTTGGCGGAACAGCAATCCGCGGTTGTATCGCCTGTGAAAAATGCTTTGAGAGTAAAGACAATCAATGCGCAACTAAAAAGGATAAATTCAACGAAATCTATTCAAAAATGCTAAAGGCCGATGCTATGATTCTGGGTTCTCCAACCTATTTTGCAGCCGTATCTGCCGATTTAAAGGCATTAATTGAAAGGGCGGGTTTTGTTGCTTATGCCAACAATAATGCTTTTTCCGGAAAAATAGGAGCGGCGGTAGTTGCAGTCAGACGGGGTGGAGCCACCCATGCATATGATACCATCAACCATATGTTTCAAATGTCAAGGATGATCATTCCCGGCTCAACTTACTGGAATATGGGTTATGGCTTAAACAAAGGAGAGGTGCTTGAAGACAAAGAAGGTATTGCCAACATGCGGCATCTTGGAAAATGTATTGACTGGCTTGGCAAGGCTATTAAACCCAAAATTGCTAAGTATCCAAAGTGATTGTTTAAAAACTGATCTTAAAAACCTCAAAGAGTAAGTGAAAATGCTGATTTATTTTTTTGGAGATATTCACGGCAATGAATATGCACTGGATGCATGTTTAAGACATGTGGATAAAATTGCGCCTGATAAAATATACTGCCTTGGAGATATTGTGGGATGGCTGCCGTTTGGCGATCGCACGCTTTCGCGGATGCAAAGCCTTGGTTTTGATACTGTTGCAGGTAACCATGATCTTATGGTCGGCGGGCTTTTTACCGATAATCCAGGACAAACCGACAGGATGCAGGCAAGCGCATATAACGCCGCTCTTTTATCAACAATTCCCGGTTCTATTGACTATCTTCTTAATCTTCCGCTATCATTTGAAAATGAAAATTATGTAGTAGTTCATCACAGTCCTTTTAGCCTTCTTTCTTTGAAAAAACAAATTAGTATTTCAAGTTTTAATTATTTAGATCAGGAAGCCTTAGCCGGGTTTTTAAAAGATTGGACCTGCTATCCGAAACGCTTTATTTTTTCAGGTCATGACCATACCCCGGCAGTTTATGAACTTTCCTGCAATTCGGATTATGCTTTAATATCAGATATACATATTCATAAACCTACGGATGAAAAAGAGTTTACTGTTTCGCTTAACAGTACTTCAAAATACTGGATAAAAGCCGGAAGTGTTGGCGGACCTTATAGAGATAAGGTGTTTGCGGCGAATTCGGTATTGTATGATACGGATAAAGATGGAATCACGCTTTTTCGTATTTTTTATCCAAAAGAAAAGCTTTTATATGATTTGTCATTAAATCGGTATTGTAAAAATATCGAAACACTTAAAAGAAGTTATCTTGCATTCGAATAATATGAATTACTTCTATGGAACTTTCCGGGCATATTGAGAGAAAACCCAGGGTAACCGCATTTATATTATAACAACATTTTATTATTAGAAAAAAAGACGGAGAAACTACTTTCGTTATTCATGCGAAGGCAGGAGACCAGTAATTTTATTGTGTTTCGGATACCCCCGGCTTAAAGCTTGCCGGGGCAGGCTTATCAAGACCGGTATGACGATTTGATGGTATGGCGCTTCTCTTCAACCTTTTACATTGGATCGAAAACTTTCAAAACCGCGGGAGATCATTGAATTGGGAGAGCGACAGATTGAAGCAGTTAATATCCCAGGACATTCTCCCGGTTCAGTGGCTTATTTAACACTGTCCGATGGTTTAAAGGTCCTTTTCGGGCAGGATATACATGGCCCGCTTAATCCCGTTATCCTGTCAAACCGGGAAGACTATAACAAGTCTTTAAAACTTCTGGTCAGCCTTGAGGCGGATATTCTCTGTGAAGGTCATTATGGGGTATTTTATGGGAAAGACGAGGTGAAAAAATTTATCACCTCTTTTTCCGTATCCGAGTTCTGATTTCTTTTCCAATTTTATATAAAACTCATGAGCCACTTTCAAAACGTTTCAGTTTGGTCAAGGTCAAGGCGGGTGAAAATTTTAACCGCAGGAATACATGGAGTATTTCGAGGATTAAAATTTTCGCCCAACGCAGAGATCGGCCAAAATGGGACGTTTTGAAAGTGGCTCTCATTATATGTCCAAATAGACAAGAGTGTTGCTGAACTCTTTCCCTGTATTATCT
The DNA here is from genome assembly GCA_018901125.1 of Pseudomonadota bacterium. Lineage (GTDB taxonomy): Bacteria > Desulfobacterota > Desulfobacteria > Desulfobacterales > RPRI01 > RPRI01. Next base: position 3,111 of record JAHIFE010000213.1, read on the forward strand.
CATTACCGCAATAATTATAATGTCCTAATGAGTTGATATTCTAAATATTTAGATAATACTGTACAAAATTAATTTGATATAATCGATTATTTGAATTACAATTTAGACATGAATATATTCCTTTTGTATAGGGCTATCTTTTCAATGAATCAATCATATTCCTTCAGGATGAAGCCTTTGCAATCAGGCGGCAATCTGGACACCACTTCATCAAACAGCCCTTTTGAGCCGGTTTTTAAATAGCAGGTTATCATATTCCGTTGATTCCATTATTTTTATCTGTTTGGGGAGGTTCATTCCAAATGAGCCACTTTCAAAACGTTTCAGTTTGGTCAAGGTCAAGGCGGGTGAAAATTTTAACCGCAGGAATACATGGGGTATTTCGAGGATTTAAATTTTCACCCAACGCAGAGATCGGCCAAAATGGGACGTTTTGAAAGTGGCTCAAATAAATAAAATGAACTAAGGTGCTTACAATAAATTAACAAAAACATGAAGGAGGTCATAATGGAAAGACAGCTTATCAATTATAAGACTTTACTTAATGTTACAAAGGCCATTTCGCATTCTAAGGATCCGGAAGAAGTAGCGCTGATGACAGTTGAAAGCATCAAGTACGCTTTGGGTGCCAAGGGTTGTGCGTTATTTCTGATCAATCGTAAAACCAATGAATTGGAGCTGGCAACATCCTATGGTTTGAGTAAGGAATATATCAACAAGGGCCCTTTAAGTGCCTTGCGTTCCATTGCTCAATCAATAGATGAAGGGCCGGTGGCAATTTGTGATGTAATGGATGATCCCAGGATCCAATATCCGGAAGAAGCGCAACAGGAAGGGATCGCATCGATTTTGTCGACTCCGATTGTGGTCGGTGGCAAAATAATGGGAGCTATGCGTGTCTATACTTCCGAACCATGGGAATTCACATTGGAAGATGTTAACTTTGTTCAGGCTCTGGCCCAATTGGCTGGTATGGCAATTAGTACGGCCAAGTATGCCAGAGGATTGAAAAGTAGTATTGAAGTTTTGAAAACGATGAGAGAGGTTGAAAACCGCAAAAAAACAAGAAGAACGCCCTATGAGGGAGTTCCTATAAGTATTTCTACAAAAGAACTTGGTGTGAATGTATAACTGCCGGAATTATGATGGGAACACAAATAAAATACAGACCAGCGTCAGGGGCATCTACTTATTCTTTTCTTAGCACTTGATTCGTCCGCCAGATGCCCCATTAATTATCAAATGATAATTTTATGATAAATGTTTTCTATACATGGCCTGCCTTAAACACGTAACGAGCTTATAAAACTCATATTCAGCTTTGTCCTCCCCAAATGGCAAAATACTCGTTGTCTTCTCTATCTTCAGTAGAGTCACGTCCCTCTGTTTATAAGCGAAACCTGATCGTTAATAGTCCAGAAGTCATATAGATACCCAATTCCGAATATGCCACCCGACACAAGGTAAAGTATTCCGGTTACCCACTTTCCCATATAAAAACGATGTATACCGAATAATCCGAGAAAGGTAAGAAGAATCCATGCCACCGTGTAGCTGAGTTTTCCGTTACTATACTTAAAATCAGCCTTACGGTCCATAGATGGGATAAGAAAAAGATCGATAATCCAGCCGATAAAGCAAAGACCAAGTGTAAAGAACCAGATGGTTCCTGTGACGGGTTTACCGTAGTAAAACCGGTGAGCGCCCATGAATCCGAAGATCCAGAGGATATAGCCGATAGACTTGAGATGTGTGTCGTTTGATTTTTCCATGAAATACTCCTATGTTATATTATGGCAATTCCGGAGACAGATCCATATATACTAACCCGGCGAATTTATCAGGCGGAAGAAATCCTTTTCCCCATTTTTCATCATATAACTGAGTGGGTTTTGCGGCAATTACTTCTTCCATTGTTTTGCCTTCCAGCATAAGGTTGCTAACATTATCCCGTATTGTGGCCAACATGGAAACGTATTGCACAAGTTTGGCTTTATTTGATAAGGGGCCATGCCCCGGCACAACCTTGGTGTTTTCATCAATTATCGGAAGAATTTGATTAATGTCGTTTATCATACCATTGATTGTTCCGCCTGAATAGATCCCGATATATGGATAAAGCCCCTCAAAATAGAGATCTCCCATATGAATTACGTTGGCATTTTTAAAGTAAATTACAGAGTCTCCATCTGTATGACCGGGTTCAAGATGAAATACTTTTACAACTTCTCCATCCATATGAAATGTTATTTTATCCTTATAAGTAAGTAGCGGCAGTGCTGTTTCTGCTGCAGGGTGAGCTTTTTTATTAAATATTTTCATATCATGCTCTATGCCCATTTGCTTTCGTACATTTTCATGGGCGATAATTGTTGCCCCGGTTTTAGCGACTGTTTCATTTCCGCCAACATGGTCATAATGCCAGTGGGTAATAATCGCAAAACGTACCGGTTTGTTGCTCAATTCTGCTATTTTAGCAAGAAGCTTATCAACAGAGTCTGCAACTTTCGTATCAATTAACAACACACCGTCATTACCCGTTAAAGCAGTACTATTACCCATGCCGCCGGAATCGGTAAACATATAAATATTATCAGCAAGCTTCTCGGCACTTACCTGAACCTCGGCCTGATCCTTTGCATATAAAAAAGAAGTAAATACTAAAAAGGTAAGAAGACTTGCGATTGTTGCGGATATATTTTTGTGTTTCATTAACATTTCGTATCCTCCATATGTATGCATCTTTTTACAGAAAATTCACTATATGACCAAATAGTCAAAGCCTTTCCACTCTTATCAATGATACTTTTTACTAAAGATCTCTTTGGAGAATAATAATATATTCATTCCTCATGGTGTTAGCGATTCCTGATATTTGTCTTGCCAGAGTCCGAACAGGTGAAAAATTATATTGAACCGCCATATCAAGAAGAATCTTATGTAACCCCGTTACCTCTTCCTTTGGGATATCGAGAGCCTTGCTCAATTGATTGTCATTTGTGCCGATAATAATTGTGCAAAATTTTTCAGGCTTTAATACACGTGCACATTCGGACATAATTTTTCCCATATCCTCAACATACAGCTGATATTTCTCTTTAAAATTTTTTCCACGCAATCCTACCATTTTTTCTTTTAAAACATAAATGTTTTCTCCCATCACATTTAAATGAAATGAATCGTTTGCCAGATAGTCAATGGCAAAACTGTATGGTGGGGAAAATAGGATTCCGTCGACACTGCTTTTATTAATTTTAAGATCACGTGCATCACCCTGCAACAAGACGGCTTTAGCAAGAAGTGATTCAGCGCCTTTTAGCACGTATTGAATCTTTTTCACTACGAAAAGATATCGTTCGAGGATGGCTTGAAACTTATCATAGGGTGATTGCCGCTTGCTTCTTTCTGCATATCCGGCGCTGTCAAGGTATGCCAGCAATAAAAAATCAAATACATCCGTATTATCAGTTTTAATTAGCTCAAAAATTCTTTCTGTATAATCTGATTTAAAATTTGCCTTTTCTTCGTTGATACAGTTAAAGTAATTCGACAATTCGTAGTTTCTGTTTTTGCTGCCTACTGCAGGTGTACCTGCAGCGCGGCTGAAAAATTCGAATAAATCTTTTGCATTTTTTAAGGCTTGGTCTAAAGGTTCTTGCTGAATTATCAAAGCATTACATTTTACTTGTGACATAAATCGGCAAAATGGGCTCGTATCAATGCCGATTGAATTAATACCCATGAAGCTTGCCTCAATAGGTACAGTTCCCGAACCCATCATGGGATCAAGTATTGTATCACCTGGTTTAATGCCCATAATATTTATCAGAGCTTTTACCATCTGCGGATGGAACTTACCTCTGTAGGGAAACAGGCCATGAGTAGAATATCCGGTACGGAATTGGTTATTCTTAAAAAATGATTTAAGTCGGGATGAAGAATGCGCAGGCAGGAGAAGGGGATCTCCGGTGCACATAAGATAATGACGTGTCAATCGATTCCCCACCTGGATAAAATAGGCGCCATTATCTACGAGTTCGTCTTCATTAAGAACTTTGCTTTCATAATAAGCAAGTGCCAGTTCATATACCTCATTTAATTGGGGCGAAAGGACAAGCGTTTCAGGAAAAAGTTTGCGAAACATTCCATCGGATAGAACTTCAAAAGTCGAGATCTTGCCATATGGTATCTTTTTTGAACCCATGCATTCACTTCATAAATTTTATGGTTTAAAAAGGGTTATCTAAGTGCTCTTCCATCAGTCCCTTTTTTAATCGGAGGAATATCAGTTGACTCTGCATCATGTTCAATTTCAATTACAGCAAGAACTCCTTCATTTATTAATATATTCCGCCAGACAGGAAAATAAGGTTCAATTTCCGAATAGCTTCCAATACGATCAGTTAAATATTGATACATATTTCTGGAAGGAAGGATTAGTACACCGCCAGCCAATATCCCATCTAAAAGCCCAACAGCCATTTTATTTAACGCCCTATGGCTTGATGAAATATTGCCAGTTTCCCATTCAACGGCAAAATAACGACCATCAGAAACTTTCTTTACCACATCTATCGGTCCGGGTTTAAGCCGTGAAGCAATTGACATGCGATATTCGCATTGCCATTTATTCCGAACCATAGATTCTTGGAAATTCTTTTTTATGGGTACAACTCCATTTGCCTTTTTTTCGGGATAAATTGTAAATAAATGGCTACTTTCCGGATTGGTTACTGATAATATACCATCTTTTATTTCATCAAGAAGAGTTGCAAATTCCGGAGTCTGGTAAAAATGGCCTTTTTGAATCAGGAACTCAATTTTTATTATTTTCACTAAGTACTTCCTCCACTTTTTGAATTAATTCTACGGATGATATATTGAGAGCTTTTGAAACTTGAAGAATGGTGGTTAAGGATGGCTGTCTGAGGCCTCTTTCTAAAAGGGAAATATAGCTTCTATCAAGCCCGCTTTCTTGGGATAAACGCTCTTGGGAGATTTTTAAAGATGTCCGAAAATAACGGAGGGATTGTCCAAATGCGCTTGCTGAATTCAACTGAACCTCCTATTGATTTCCATTCCGAAAAAATTCATTATGTGAGCCACTTTCAAAACGTTTCAGTTTGGTCAAGGTCAAGGCGGATGAAAATTTTAACCGCAGGAATACATGGGGTATTTCGAGGATTAAAATTTTCATCCAACGCAGAGATCGGCCAAAATGGGACGTTTTGAAACTGGCTCATGTGTTTAAATTTATATACATGATTCATATGCCTTTGATCTACAGACTATAGTCCGCAAAAAAACAATTGATCGAAATGAAAGGGTATGGTATCAAGGAAAATATATTGTTAAAGCCAATTAATTAAATCAATCATGAAATTTATAATGAAAAACTTATTTTTCAAAGCTTTGAATATTGAAGAAACGGACAAGCTGATGATCCGCCGTTTTGCCAAAACAACAGGGATACCTATTGAGAGGCTTAGCTATTATAACCGGTTCAATATTATTCCATCGGGCAAAGACCTCTTGCAAATCTGTGATGCAGCAGGCATTACGGAAATAGAATTATTTCTTAAAATGGGGGTTATAGATTCGCGCATACTCTCCTTGATTAAAGAAAATGCCGATCAAATAAGCCAAATCATCCAAAAAACTGATATTGAAAAGGATGAATTTCCAGCTATTCCTCCTCTGGTTCGAAATACAAATTGTGGTAAACTTTACCAGGGTGATTGTCTGGATCTCATGCAGCATATGGATGATGACTGTGTGGATTTGATATTTGCAGATCCACCTTTTAATTTGAATAAACTGTATCCTTCTAACATTGATGACAACTTAAAAAGCGAAGAATATCTCAGATGGTGTAAACAATGGCTTGATAAGTGTATCCGGATTCTTAAACCTGGAGGTTCTTTATTTATCTGGAATCTTCCGAAATGGAATACATATCTGTCGGAATATCTAAATCATCGGCTTACATTCAGACACTGGATATCTGTAGATATCAAATATACCCTGCCTATAAAGGGAAGGCTTTATCCTTCGCATTACTCACTTATATACTATTGTAAAGGTGAAAAGCCCAACACATTTCATCCGGACCGTTTGCCTATGGATATCTGTCCGCACTGTGTCGGCGATCTTAAAGATTACGGTGGTTACAAGAATAAAATGAATCCTGACGGTATCAATTTAACTGATGTATGGTTTGATATCCCACCGGTTAGGCATAAAAAATACAAAAAGAGAAATGGATCGAATGAGCTTTCAATTAAGCTGATAGATCGAATAATTGAAATGGCATCAGATGAGGGAGATCTGGTTTTCGATCCATTCGGCGGTTCCGGTACAACTTATGCGGTTGCGGAAATCAAAAAGCGAAAATGGATAGGAATTGAAATCGGCCCGGTTGATGGAATTATCGACAGGTTGGACAACATTGGTGATGATGCCGAATACTTGGCCAAGATCAGAAAGGAAATCAATTGTTTGATTACAAACAGAGATTTGAAAAGAAGAATTGATAGAGGTTGGTGGACGCCGGATTCGGTAAGAAAGGAAAACATAAAATTTAAAAAAGTAGCCAAATGAACTGATGCAAGTCGATATTTATATCATTTCATTTTATAAACGCTCTAATGATCTTTCATAGTTTGGATCAGTCTTTATTAAACCCAATACGTCTATTTTTTGGAGGCAGTTCTAAATCTATCCGTTACGTGATTGCTTTTATCGCAGCAATAATTTTATTCCTGGGAAAGCGATCCCATAAAAAGCTGTTTTGCAAGCGTATCAAATTGTTTTAGATTGTCCCCTTCTATCTCTTGCACCACCTTTTCCAAAAACTCAGGGATATTTATTTGCTGAGGACATTTTTCCAGGCATTCATCACACTGCACGCATTGGGATGCATAACCAGGCTGTCCGGTAGCAATGCCGCAATTTCTCACAGCATATATAAATGGTGCTTCATCCGCATTTCCAAACATATGTAAGTCATTATAGGTTTCAAAACATATGGGAATCGAAACATCGGACGGACAGGGCAGACAATAACCGCATCCGGTACAGTTGATTTTCATGATATCCACATAAGTGTGGGCTGCTCTGTCAATAAGGTCCAATTCATCTTTTGTAAGAGAGTTTGGCAGCGCTTTATCAGCAATGGCGAGATTTTCTTCTATGTGAGATTCTTCGTTCATTCCTGAAAGTACTACTGTTACTTCCGGATGATTCCATACCCAACGCAACGCCCACTCCGCAGGAGTTCTTGGCTGTTTTGCTTCCTTCCAAATGGCTGCTATTGCTGGAGGCGGGTTGGGCCTACCCAGGTTTCCTCCCCGCAAAGGCTCCATGATGATGATTCCCAGCTCTTTTGCCGCGGCATACTTGAGCCCCTGCTTTCCTGCCTGATTGTTTTCATCAAGGTAGTTATACTGAATCTGGCAGAATTCCCAGGGATAGGCATCTACAATCCGTTTGAAATCATCCAGTATTCCATGAAATGAAAATCCGGCGTTTAAGATCCGTCCGTCTTTTTTTGCCTTGTTCAAAAAATCCAAAACATTTAACGCATTGAGTGAATCCCAGAAGTGTCCGTTCAAACCATGAAGCAGGTAATAGTCAATCCGGTCGGTATTCAGTTTTGTCATCTGGGCATCAAGATACCGGTCCATATCCTCTCTTGATTTGATGATCCAGGATGGCAGTTTTGTGGCAAGTTTTACCTTGTCCCGGTAACCTTCTGCAAGAGCGCGTCCTAAAAACGGTTCGCTTTCCCCCCCATGATATGGCCAGGCTGTATCAACATAATTTACTCCGGAATCGATAACATGCCGTATCTGATTTGTTGCCCGTTCTTCATCTATCTTTCCGTTTTTTTGAGCAAGGCGCATTGCACCGAATCCTAAAACTGAAAGCCTGTCGCCATTTTTTTTCACGGATCTATACAGCATTTTTGTTTCCTCCCTGAGATTAAGGTAAAAGAGGCCGACACTAAATTCGACATTTAATAAATTATTATTTCAATTACTAAAGTTTCGCAGTAAAATAATTGCATGAAATACGAAATAATTATTTGATATAATTAATAAATATCTTGAAAAGCAGCTCCAGTTTTAGTATATTTGATTTTGCCAATCAATTAAATTCACTAAAAAAAGGAGCTGC
>JAHIFE010000214.1 GCA_018901125.1 Pseudomonadota bacterium
AGATCACCCTTGACTAAAAAAAACAAAACTGAGAAATAGAAAAAAACCAGCGTCGCTTCGCTCCGATCAGGTGGCCGATTAACTCTGGAACAGGTGGCCGGTTTGTTCCGGAAATAGTGGCCGATTTAAGCGGAATATCCAGTAACGACGAAACTTTGCCAAAGTTGAAAGCCAGACCCAAAATAAACGCCAACCAGTTTATCATCAACGAAGTACACGATATGGATGGTGACGGTCAGTTCAACCTGAAAGATGTTGCCATACAATTAAAAGAAAACCAGCACAATGAGTGGACGCCGCTGGAAGGCGATGGGGATTTTCGTAGTAATGAATGTATAGAACTACTTAAACGATCAGACATCGTGGTGACAAATCCGCCGTTTAGCTTGTTCCGTGTATATGTTAAGCAGCTTATTGATTACGACAAGAAGTTTGTGATTATAGGCAACATGAACGCGATTACTTACAAAGAAATTTTTCCACTGATAAAAGCAAATAGGCTTTGGCTTGGAGCGACCGGGAACGGGAGTGATATGGTTTTCGCTGTACCAAATGGCTCGGAGATCGCGGAGAGTGATAGACAAAAGGCGGCACGACTTGGCTACGTGGGAGACTTTACAAGGCTGGGAAATTCGTGCTGGTTCACCAACCTCGACCACGGACGCCGCCATCAACCATTGCCGCTTATGACCATGAGTGACAACTTGAAATTCAGCAAACACAAGGAAATTAAAGGCAAAAAAGAGTATTTCAAGTACGACAATTACGACGCCATAGAGATTCCGTTTACTGATTCTATTCCGAGCGATTTTGACGGTGCTATGGGCGTGCCAATCAGTTTTCTGGATAAATATTCACCCGAACAATTTGTGATTGTCGGAATGTGTGAAAATGAAGATCTGTATAATTTAAAGACCAAAGTATACGCTACAGCAGAATGCAAACAGGCGTATTTAAACAAGTTCGGGAAAAAAGGAACCTATGACTTAAATGCCAGTGGAGTGGTTTTTCGCAACGGGCTATTTGAAAAAGTCTACCAAAGAGTGCTTATTAAACATAAGAAGGCATTAAAATGAAAACAGTTCTAAAAACCGAAATCACTGTTAAAGATATCTGCGATGGTTTTATCTATAACGAACTGGAGGGCAAAGGTCTCTTCGGTTTGTCTGGCAAGCTCACAATCCAGCCAGAGTATCAACGCAACTACATTTATGCCTCTGACGGTGGAAAAAGAGAAATGGCCGTTATCGAATCAATACTCAAGGGCTACCCATTGGGATTGATTTATTTCAATACAGTAAGCGATGGCAATTTTGAGGTTTTAGATGGGCAGCAACGCATTACCAGCATTGGTCGATTTGTAACTGGAAAATTTGCCATCAAAGACGAAAATAGTATGGAACAGTATTTTGTCGGTATGGCAGAAGACAAGAAAGCCAGAATATTGGAAACCAAAATGTTAATCTATAAATGTGAAGGCAAAGAAAGTGAAATAAAAGAGTGGTTCAGGACAATCAATATCGCCGGGGTTCCACTTAACGATCAGGAATTGCTCAATGCCGTGTATTCTGGTCAGTTCGTCACCCTAGGCAAAGAGGAGTTCAGCAATAGCCAAAACGCCAACATCCAGAAGTGGGGCGCATATATTAAAGGCAGCGCCAACAGGCAGGATTTTTTGGAATGTTCGCTGGATTGGGTAAGCAAGGGCAATATCGGCGATTACATGAGCCGTCATCGCTTTGACGATAATATTAATGAATTAAAAAGATATTTCAACAGCGTGATTGATTGGGTTTCTACTGTATTTACCGATGTCGAAAGCGAGATGCGCGGGCTTGAGTGGGGACGACTGTACGAAGAGTATCACAAAAAATCGTACAGCCCCGCGCAAGTGTCCGCCGAAGTACAAAAACTATACGGTGACCCGTATGTCAAAAATCGCAAGGGCATTTTTGAATACATCCTTGGCGGTTCTGCCGACACAAAATTGCTTGATGTCCGAGTTTTTGATGAGGCAACCAAAAAATCCGTCTACTCAACACAGACTGCGGAAGCTGAGACTAAAGGTGAATCAAACTGCCCACTCTGCGCCATTGGACATGATGCCAACAAGAGTAAGGTTTGGAAGTTGGTCGAAATGGACGCCGACCACGTAGCGGCATGGAGCAAGGGTGGCACGACCTCCTCCAAGAATTGTCAGTTGTTGTGCAAAACGCACAACCGAGCAAAAGGGAATCGCTGAATGGCTATGAAATTGTCAAAGAACAAAAGAATAAAAAAATCGCTAACAATCAAGTCAACCTGACCGCGAGAAGCGCGGTTTATTTTTCTGCAAGGTCATTGGCGCGGCAGGTTACTTGAGGCGTTAGCGAGTCAAGTCACATGATACTTTAAATTTTATAGCAACGCTATCATCGGAACTAATTGTTTCAGGAATTGATATTTCAAATTCTATGTTGTTATTGGTTATAAGCTTATTGTTTTTCATTTCTTTTAATACTTCAACTGAATTGGAAATTTTATTAAAAATGGAATTACGTATATTCATAAAAACTACACTCCTTGATATTGTTAATGCTGTTAAAGATGCTCAGAAAGAAGTTGGAGACTCAACAATCGTTCCGGGCGGAGTTGCAAGCCACTTCAAAGCTGTTGAACTCGGCATAAGCCACCTGCAAACTATTGATTTCGAAGTCGCAGTTGAAGTAGATGAATCAAAAGGGTCGGAAGGTAAATTAGGTGTTGTTAGTTCTTTTATCGGTGCCGGTGTCGCAGGCAAAAGCTCTGCCGACAAAAGACAATCCAACATACTAAAATTCAGAATCCCTGTTCAACTACCTACTTCTGGTTTATTAAAGCTTGATGGTAAATAAAAAACGCTAACAAATCAATTAACCTGACGCCGAGTAGTTAAGGCATTTTATTCAACAAACGGTGGCGGCGCAGGTTATTTCCACCGTTCGATGTAGGGAAAAAATATGAATATTTACATCAAATACGGAACTGAAAGGATCGATTGGGTGGCATTGTGCGAAATATTTAGGCTTGCGCCTCTCGGGACTCGTGAACCTGAGAAATTGAAGATTGCAGCAGAAAATAGCCACACGGTCTGTTCTGCATATGCAGAGCAGAAAATCATTGGTTTTGGACGTGCTATTTCAGATAGCCAATATCAATCAGCCATTTATGATGTAGTCGTATTGCCTGAATTCCAGAATCAAGGCGTTGGCAAATTGATTATGGAAGCACTTTTAGAGAAATTACCGAAAAGCGGCCCTGTGTTGATATTCGTTGCACCCGGGAAACAAGATTTTTATCATAAGTTTGGTTTTGGCAACTTAAAGACGGGCATGGGTTTATTTCCAAACCCTGAGATGTCCAGAGCAAAAGGATATCTGGAATAAATGAGCATCGAACCATTTTCTGCACCTGACCGGTGTTACGCTGCGCTTCACACCGTCAGGTGAGAAATACGTTGAACTGAACCGCTCCGCGGAAAGCTTATTAAATCAGATTTTTCATAATAATCCTATCCTTAGATAAACAAAATATTTTAAAATGCCTCCGTGCCCGACATTCATTGTGAGTGCCGGGACGACAAAAATTAATATTAA
>JAHIFE010000241.1 GCA_018901125.1 Pseudomonadota bacterium
AAACACCCAAACCGTCATGCCGGACTTGATCCGGTATCCAGAACCCAATGGAATTACTGGTTTCCGGCCTTCGCCGGAATGACAAAAGTGGAGTTTTCCAGCTTTTTACATGTCTATGAAATCTAAATGCGGTTACCCTGAAGTATAAAATTTCAACATTTATTTAGCATGAATACAGATGTTGTCTCAATAATCGTTTTTTAATCAGGCTATCTTCGGCATTAAACAGCCCTTTTGGTGTTTCATGTCTTGCCTGACAGCGCTTAGTAGTTATTGCGATAATCAAAAGGGCTGTTTAATGCCGGAGAAAAAGGTAATTATAACAACTATAAAGGGAGAGGGAGAAAGGGGAGAAATGAAGCAAATGAAAATTTTAAAGTGTTTTGGATTACCATTGTTTTTGTTGTTTATCCTGCTTTTGTGTGGCGGTACTGTTAAGGCTGCGGATTTGCCCAAACTGATCGACAAGACTAACTGCAGTCAATTTAAAGACCTGCTTATTCCGCCTTTATACAGGGCGGTTGAAAGGGGCGCCTGGGTTGTTACGCCTGGGGCAATAAATTTTAAATATAAACATTTGGACAGCTTTCTTGCCGCAAGCGCAAAGAATGCAGGAAGATTCGATGTAAACGATGCTGGTGAATTAATCGAAAAGAGCACAGGAAAAATTGCATCAACTAATTTTTACGGGATGCCTTTTCCGAATATTGACCGTAATGATCCCAGGGTAGCGGATAAGATTATATGGAATTTCAATTATCAGAGATATCGTTTTATGGCGACAACAATGCATACTTATGCCGTCTGGATTAACAAAACCAAAGATGAACGTTTTGTAGTCGGATCTGATACACGCCTTTATATGATGGGAAGGCCCCCTGGGACGGAAATAAGAAATCCTGATAAAGTTCTTACATATGAATTTCAGAAGATTCAGGAGCCGATGGGTATGAAAGGGACCAATTCCATGTCATACGTCTATATTGACGAAAGGGATAATACCAACTATGCATATGTTCCTGCCATAAGAAGAATAAGGCAGACTACTTCAACGGCAAGGTCTGACCCATATATGGGCTCTGATGCATGGCTGGATATGAATTACGGGTGGAGCGGTAAACACCGTTCCATGAAATGGAAGCTTGTAGGAGAAAAGACTATCCTCGTCAGTTTTACCAGCCCAAAAATGATTCCAATGCAGGATATGCCTGATGGCAGTGTCAAACCTGTATTTCCTTACAGCGGCCATGCCTTCAAATTTGGTTATGAAACTCCGGGATGGAAGGGTGATGCATGGGCTCCGGCTCCGGGCACGCTTACCTATGTTCCAAGAAAAGTATGGGTTATAGAACAGATGCCTGTCGATCCTTATTATAACTGGGGATTGCATATAAACTATATTGATCAGGAAACCTACAATATCTGGTATAAAGAGGTATATGACAAGGCCGGCATATTCCATACCTGGGTTAACATATTGACACACTACGGTGAGTCGCCGAGCGGAAAGAATAATACAGGAATTCCTGATGGTAATTTATATATTGATGAAGTATACAAACATGCAACATGGCCAGGCAATTTTAATGGTCCTGATACACGCATGTACATGCCTGCGTCCGCGATGGCTCCTGACAATTTTAGTGTAAATAATTTCTTGTTGTTGTCTAAATAGGATGGATTCATGATAAGTTTATTTTATAAATAAATATGTGGTTAATCTTTATATGCCTGCTAAGCGATATAGCAGATTCAGCTGCCAGGATATAAAAATTGCTCAGTAACAAAAACCGGTCATCCGTGCCTTATGGGCTGGCTGGCCGGTCATTTTTTGCACATCAGGTTCGTTTGTGTCGTAATTATTATTATCTTTCAGCATTTTCTAAACCCGAATGATAATCAGTTTGATAAATAAATGATATAATTAATACATTATTGTATAATTAAATTAAGCTAAGTTAACATATAGAGTTATCTATATGTTAACTTAGAAAAAGGAGTATTTTATTATGGCAGAAAAATATGACGTTCCGGCCATACCCAAGTCGCGGCCGGCGGTCGTGTGGTGGGCATGGATCGGGGGCGCCTGGCTGGTGTTCTGGGCCTACGTGCTGACCCGCTGGGTGACAGGGCCGTACTTCGTTTCCGTTCCGGTCGGACCGGTCGAACCGGCGGCCTGGTCGAAAGCCATCATGGACACTTGGCAAATCCTTAGTCTACCGCTTCTCGCACTCGGTGGTTACTTCATGATCTACAGGCCGTATAAAAAAACGCGCAACGTTCCGCTTGATGGTCTGCTGCTCATAGCGTTCGTGTTCTTTTCGCTGCAGGACGCAGGCTCGAACTACTTAGGTATTTGGTACACAGTCAACTCGTACATGTTGAACATGGGGTCGTTCTACAACGAAATCCCCGGCTGGCTGGGGTTCGGTAGGCCCGGTGCGGTAGTGCCGTACGCGTACCTGTTTCATATTACCGAGTATCCTCTCGGCCTCTTCACCTTCTGTTTCATCGGCAGCGGCCTCATGAACTTTGCCCGGAAACGATGGAACTGGGGACCGGTCAAGCTGATAATATTCATTTTTCCATTCATGATGCTCTATGACCTCGTGATCGAGGGAACGTTCCAAACCCTGGGCTTATATACGATGGCCGGAGGAAAAATCTCGTTCTTCCCCGACACCTACGAAAAGTTCCCGTTAATCGAGATGATCTGGATTGCATGTCTGAACATCCCGGTCTTGGCACTACGCTACTTTAAGAACGACAAGGGGGAGACGATAGTCGAGCGCGGGATCAACTCGATGGTCATCAGCGATCTAAAAAAGCAGGTGGTGCGGTGTCTGGCACTCATCGGCGTGTGCCAGACGATCTTCCTCACTTGCTACAACATCCCGGTTGCCCTCACCATGGGTTCAAATCCGGGTGAGTGGCCGTCAGACATTGTGTCGCGTCCGTACCTCACAGACGGCTTATGCGGCCCTGGCACTGACCGCCTGTGCCCTGGCCCCGGAGTGCCGCTAACACAACAGGCGTGGGTGACCACCCGGCCAGCCGGAGAGATCGTGCCAGAGGAAACCTGGAATTCCAGATTCTGGGAACCTTCTGTCGGGAAAGCCCTCCGTAGGGACGACGGCAAGAAAAATCCAGAGTTAACTGACGGTAAGTATCGAAAGTATCGCCCATTTAATAGCCAGTTTCTTGGCTACAGTAAAGACAGATGCAACACGTTATTATGCATTGAAGGACGAGAACCGAATTTACCCTAACTGGTAATTTGTTAGCCGCTTCATGGCCTTCACAAGTTAATACCCGGGCGTACCGGGATCGTCAGGACCATACGGAGCAAGTGTTAGCAACAAATAGAATTGTCAGATTTTGTAGCACATGATAAGTCGGTTTTTTATTATGTTTAAGAAAAGGGGCTGAAGGCGTCGCCTAAAGCCCCTTTTCTTCGATTTTGGCAAGCTGCGGACTTACGCTGCCTTTTCTTTTTTCTTTGTTTTCAACTTTCCATTTTTCATCATAATCAGCCAGTTTCCGTGAGCGGTCATCGGCGGCTACGGGTGGTTCTATGATATGTACTATAGCATTTGCCATAATAACATTCCGATTGTTTGGTTGTAAATTGTTATGGGTACAGATTTATGACAATTGCTATATCTTCATACAAGTAAATAATAGGGGGCATTTGATATTTTTGATAAGATACAAATCGCTGCATTCGAAAAAGCGATAAATAACCTGCTAAAGGTAATGCCGCCTGAATCCATATTATCTTGAGTTCTGGTCCGGATTGGTGATATAAATTCGAATCGGCCTATCAGGTCACAATCACTACCATCAACATAAAAAGGAGACATGAATATGACAATAGAAAATAAAGCCAGATCGAATGCCACGCTGGCTGACCAACTCAGCTATAAGGAGACTCTGCCCAAGGGAGTCTCGTACATGGAAAACAACGGCTTTCTGGTCATGGCCGAGACCGAGGAGGGAGACGAGATTTCCTGTGTAAGTTGCATTTTCCGCGTGGGTGGCGGCAAGAATGGCCCCTGGCAGGTCGAGGACAAGTTTGTTGGACAAACTACTTTCCAGATCAAACCCAAGGGGTTTAAGGGTACAATCAACGACCTTGATTTCATCGGCAACCGAACCTGGGCGACTGACGACTGGAACAGCGGCGAAGTCATCGAGACCAAGGATGCGGTGATATGGAAAGTGGGCAACTTGCAATACATCTGCCGCCCCCCCTACTGGGAAATCAAGGGCGAGCACATGGGCATTGAATTCGATCTGCTCCTAAGCGGTATCGGTGATGCCTCATTCCACAAAGGAACCTATGCCGATTTTGCCAAGAACAACGTCGCCGGCTATGAGGCTCCGCTGTGCTGCGAGGGTACCTTCAAAGTTGCAGGCAAGACTTACAAATTAAGGAAAGACAAGTCCTTTGGATGCCAGGAAAAATTCACCCAACCGGCATGGGACCTGGCCAAGGTGCTCAGAGGAGAGACCTATTACTGGGTTTGGTGGGCGAACGAATCCGTGCGGATCTTCATTTATTACTATCCCTCCGTGGGCAAAGCATATAGCCACGTGATGGTCGATGACCAGGAAGTGGACTTTTCCGAAAACGGCAAGAGTAATATCAAGATGGAAGAACTGGAGTATTGGATCGATCCCAAGACGAGAATGCGGATTCCCGTCAAGTGGCACTTCAACATGGAGTCGGCAAAAGGGAAGATCAATCTCGATGCTTCGGCCGAGTCGCGGACCTTTTACGGCTACCTGAGCGAATCCGGCGCCACCATGCATTACGGACTGCATAGCCATAGCCTGGGCGAAATGACTTTGGCCGATGGCCGCAAGATTACGCTTAAGGATATGCGTACCTATGTCGAGCATGGCTGGTGCGCAATACCGCTGCCGGCCGCGGCGCGTTGAGGCTTT
Source organism: Pseudomonadota bacterium (assembly GCA_018901125.1). Taxonomy (GTDB): domain Bacteria; phylum Desulfobacterota; class Desulfobacteria; order Desulfobacterales; family RPRI01; genus RPRI01. Next base: position 4,951 of record JAHIFE010000241.1, read on the forward strand.
GAGGCATAAGGCGAGGCCCCGGCTTTGCCGGGGCCTGACTCGTGGAGGGGCAAATGACAATCGTTATTGACAAGACAGTTTGTGTTGGTTGTGGTTTTTGCAATTTGTTATGCCAGGAGTATGCACTCAAAGTCAGCAAATTCTTTGTCACTGAATTAGATCAGGACCGCTGCATTGAGTGTCTGTTGTGCTTGAACTACTGCCCGATTGACGCCATCGGAGAAAATCAGGAGAGCAGATAAATGCAATATGATGTTGCAGTAATAGGGTCCGGTATTGGCGGAATGTGTGCTGCAGCCAAGTTAGCTCATGCCGGCCAGCGGGTGATTGTTTTAGAAAAAATGCCCATTCTTGGTGGGCGTTACAGTTCGGTAATTATCGAAGGCCAGGTGGTCCACCATGGGTCAGCAGTCATCCTCTGGGGTGAGGGTGGACCGGTCTGGCAGACTTTGCAGGAAGTTGATGCGCCGAAGTTCGAGACGAAAGCCCTTACCAAGACCAGATTTTGCCTCGGTGGGAAAACGCTGGATATCGAGGTGGACAGGATGCATGACGTCAAGCCGTTGCTTGATCTTGCCAGTTCGGATGAGGGAGAAAAAATGCGCGTGATACTTGCTTTGCAATCGGCCGCTATGTGGCGCGAACCGTCCGATGCCATCTCCGCCGAAGAATGGCTGGGGCAATATACTGAAAACAGAAGCATTATCGCCTTGTTCAATCGCATCGTCTCGTCGTCGAGCGGAATCAACCTTAATGAGATCAAGGCCGGCGAGTTTATCAGGGAGATGAAGACCTCAGGAGCGCTTGCCAAGCCACCTCTCGTAGTCAAGGATGGCCTCATTGAAGTGATAAAGTCTTTGGAGACCGTGATCAAACGACACAAGGGGGAAGTACTTACTGCATGCAATGTGACTGAAATCAGGGTAAAGGATGGTGTGTTTAATGGGGTTGTGGCCGAGAACAACGGCAAAAGAATGGAGATAGAAGCTAAAGTGGTGATTAGCAATGTCGGTCCGGTAAAAACCATTGAACTGGCGGGCAGAGAGAATTTCGAACTGAGCTATCTCAAGGAGGTTGAAGAGAAAATCAGACCCTGTTGCGGCATTGTATTTGAGGTGACAACCACCAAACCCCTGCTCGATTTTGCCGGCATGATGTTTACAGCAGATCCCGGGATGCGGGTATCGGTCTGGTTCGTCTTAGGTGGTCTCTGGGATCATTGGGCGCCCAGGGGAAAGTATCTGTTGCATGGCTGGCTTGTCCCAACCGATAACCTGTCCTACGATCCTGCTGAAGAGTATGAAGCCTTTCTCAAAGAGGCCAAAGAGTTTTTCCCCAATTGGGATGACTGTGAGCCTGAAGTAGAGCGGTTGAAAAACTTCAGCGGAGCCTGGCCGGCAGGCCGCTCCTGGCCGGGTTACCGGATCAGTCAACGCACTTCAATCAAAAATCTCTATTGTGTTGGCGATGGCAATAGTCCTTCCGGATTTCCCGGTGGCGAGGGTGCCGCTGAAAGTGGCCGAAGGGCCGCCGAGCAGATAATTACAACCTGACCTTTTTTTTGATAACGGCCTGCAAAATCAAAAGGAGAATGAATTGAAAGAGCTGAACAAGACCATCTTTATCACCGGCGGCAATGATGGTATCGGATTGGCCACGGCGCTTCTGTTTTCACAGCATGGAGCCAATGTGGCTATCATGGGGCGGCGAGCGGAAAAGAATGAGCTTGCCAAGGTTCGGATCGAATCTCAAGGCGGCAAATGCATCTGCCTGACCGGGGACGTCTCCAACGAAGACGATATCAAGGACGCTCTCTCCCAGACATTCAAGGCCTTCGGCAGCCTCCACTATGCCTTCAACAATGCCGGTGTGGAGCAGCTTCCCAAACCCCTGACGGATCAGACGGAAGCGGAATACTACACTGTATTTGATGTCAATGTTAAAGGCGTCTGGCTGTGCATGAAGCATGAGATTCCTTACATGCTCAAATCCGGGGGCGGATGCATCGTGAACAATTCCTCCGCTTCGGGGATTACCGGCATGAAGATGATTCCTCTTTACAGCGCCACCAAGCATGCAGTTCAGGGCTTAACCAAATCCATTGCACTCGAATATGCCAAGCAGAACATCCGGGTCAATGCGGTCTGCCCCGGAGCCGTAGCAACTCCTGCTTATGAGCAGTTCATGGGACGCGATCCGGCCATGAAAGCGGCCGTTGAAAGCTGCTTCCCCATGGGCAGGGTGGGGTTTTGCGAGGAAGTGGCCACGGCGGTATTGTATCTCTGCCGGGACGCCACCTTCACTACTGGGGCTTCGCTGCTGATAGACGGCGGCCGCACGGCTCAGTAAGATCGGATAGAAGGCATTGCAGGAAGGTGCCGGAAATAGTCCTTCTCGATGATGGGAAATTCCACGTACCCCTGAATAGAGTAAGCCAACAATATGAGAAAAGTCAGACTTCAGAGGAGGCCGGAATGAATCAATATATCGGCAAGATGCTCAGAGTCGACCTGTCAACGGGTGAGATAAGCAAAGAAGCCCTGGACGACGAACTGGTACAAAATTACATAGGCGGCAGAGGGTTCAATTCCAGGCTTGCCTATAATGAAATCAAACCAGGCATCGATCCGCTCTCCCCGGAGAACGTGCTCCTGATGGCGGCTGGGCCTCTGGGGGGAACCATTGCTCCCGCCTCCAACAGGCTGAGCATCGCTGCCCTTTCGCCGCAGACCGGCATTCTGGGATACGCCAATGTGGGAGATTCCTTTGCCCCCTCGCTGAGGTGGGCCGGCTATGAGCAGATGGTTTTTACCGGCAAATCCCCCGAACCGGTGTATCTGTGGATCGATGATGACAAAGTCGAACTCAGGACAGCTAAACATCTCTGGGGTAAGGGCGTTCACGAGACGGTACATCAGATCAGGAAAGAATTGGAGAGTCCTGAAGCAACCCTTCTCTCCATCGGTCCGGCAGGGGAGAATCTGGTACGCTTTGCCTGTGTGGTGGGTAATTTACACCGGGCTGCAGGCCGGTGCGGGATGGGCGCCGTGATGGGTTCAAAGAACTTAAAGTCCATCGCCGTGCGGGGGACTGGCACGGTTAAAGTAGCCAGGCCCCAGGAATTTATGAAACTGGCCAAAGCTGCGCATCATAAGGTCAAAAACAGCGTGCTATACCCGGAATTCTCCATCAAGGGAACTTCAGGGATGTTCGTCGGTCATGCCAGGATGGGCATCGCCTCTGTATGGAATCACCAGAGGGTGGCTACGGTCGAAGAAATCTCCAAGGTAGGGTACGAAGGGCAGAGCCAGTATTTTACCCGATCCCTGGCCTGCTATTCCTGTTCCATGCACTGTTCCCATCGATGGGCAATCAGCGACGGTCCCTATGCCGGAGAGAAAGGCAGCGGAATGGAATACGGCGTTTCGGTCTTTTTGACATCGATATTGGGCAACTTCTACGTCCCCTCCGCCTTCAAAGGCCTGAATCTGGTAAACGATTATGGCATGGATACCACCGAGTTTGGCTGCGCCCTGGCCGCCGCCTTTGAGTGGTACCAGAAAGGCATTATCACCAAGGAGGATACCGGCGGTATGGCTCTGGAATGGGGCAATTATGAGACCATTCTCGACCTCATAGGCAAGATCGCGCGGAGGGAGGGTTTCGGCGATCTGCTGGCTGAAGGAGCCATACGAGCCGCCAAGGTGATCGGTAAGGGAGCGGAGAAATTCGTCACCGATTGCAAGGGTCTGAGCACTCACGGAGCGGATATGCGCAGCGTTAAGGGCACCATTCTGTCCCTGGGTATCTGCAACAAGGGGGCGGATGTAATGGATGCCGCCCCGGCGGCTGAGTTCCTCTCCCCCGAGGAGCGCAAACACATGTTCGGTTCGGCTGACTATGGAGACCCCAGCAAGTACACGGGCAAGGCTCGGCTCGTCTTCGACAAGGGTATAGACGGGATGATTGGCGACATCTTCCAGATATGTAAGTTCAATACGTCATGGGCCTGGCCGGGAATGCTGGATGCCAATGAACTTGTGGATATGTATAACGCTGCGGTTTGCACGAGCATGACCAAAGAGGACGTGATGATGGTCGCCGAGCGGATTCATACGCTGGAAAGGGCCTTCCAGGCCAGATCGGGCATCACCAAGAAGGATGATTTCATCAAGGGTCCCATGACCGAAGAGCCGGTGGCTGATGGTCCCCTGAAAGGGGAGCACGTTGATCCGGAGAAGTACCGGGAAGCCCTTGAGGAATACTATGAAGTGGCTGGCTGGGATAAGGAGACCGGTGTGCCCACGCGGGCAAAGCTGGAGAAGCTTGGCCTTGGGTTTGTCGCCGATGATCTGGAACGGGAGGGGAAACTTTTAGTATTCAGGTAGACGGTTGTCTGGTAAACACACTAGTATTGCTATTAGGAGGTTTACATGAGCAAAAGGATCAAGATCGATGGGAGCCTTTGTGTGGGATGCGGGATTTGCGAGCTGGCGTGTTCGTTTAACAAGGTGGGGGAATTTGGCCGATCCAGGTCTGCCATAAGAGTCTTCGACAATGAAGAGAACGATATCTTCCCGGTGATCATTGGGCAATTCACGGATGTGGAATGCACCGCAAAGGTGGACGTGGTAATCGGGAAACACGAGCTGGACTGGTGCACCATGTGCCGAGAGTCGTGTCCCGCCAAAGCTGCCTTCAAGGAGCTCAAAAACACGGCTGGGATTTACTGCAATATGTGCGGAAACCCGCCGGACCCGCAATGTGTTCAGTGGTGTCCGACCGGCGCTCTGATGCTTGTAGAGTCATGATTTGGCAAACTAACTCCTGGGTTCAAGTTCTGTATCAGACTTGATGTTACAAAACTAAGGATAGCTAATAAAATCGAAGAGGAGGATAAGATGAAACCAGCGTATAGATGTATTGTTTGGGGTCCGGGAACCGTGGGGAGCGCAGCGCTTCGGGAGATTATCAGAAAACCGGAACTGGAGTTGGTTGGTGTGCTGGCCTACAATCCGGAAAAGAATGGCAAGGATGCCGGAGAATATCTGGGTATGGCGCCTGTGGGGGTGAATATCACCACCGATCAGGAGAAGATCATCAAAACCGATGCCGATGTGGTCGTTTTCACGCCCAATATGAGCACCAAGGTCGACCTCGATTCCGAAGCCACTAACATTGTCTGCCGGATTCTGGAGTCCGGCAAGAACGTGGTCACCTCCATCGGCTGGTGGTATCCGCCATTCACCTCGCAGGCTCTATCCGATAAGCTTGAAAACGCCTGCAAAAAGGGCGGTACCTGCATGCACGCTTCGGGGGTAAATCCGGGCTGGTTATATGAGCGTATCATCGCTACCCTCACCGGAGCTTCCACCAGTATTAAGTATATCAAGGTTCAGGAGTTGTCCGATACCAGCCAGACACAGAGCGCCGATATGTGTTGGGGGCTGGGCTATGGGCAGGATCTCTCGGAGACGCCCTGGGTTGAAAATGTGGGCGATCGGGGGTACAGTGAAACACTGGCGCTGACCTGCCACATCATGGGAGAGAAGCTGGACCGGATCGAATCCGAAAAGAAATATTTTGTGGCTCGCGAGGATTTACAGATGAAGCCTATCACCATACGCAAGGGCACCCGGTCAGGCGTTAATCTGCTCTATCACGCCATTGTGAAAGGCAGGCGTTTTATCACCCTGGAAGAAATCTGGTATAACGACCCGCGAGACCTGCCGAAGGGACTGATGCCTGGAGACTCTTACAATATCACCATCGAGGGCGAGCCGGTCTCGATCAAGGGCAGGTTCGAGCTGCTGGCCTCCGCCGAGAAGAATCTCCATTTCCGTGAGGGAGACCGTACGTCATCTGCCTATTATGCAACGGCAGTACCGTTAATTCAGGCCATTCCCATTGTCTGCGGCGCCAAACCGGGAATGGTGTATGCCAATAACTTCGCCAACTACTGCCCTGATTTGCGTGAGTTCAAGAGCCCGCTTATTGGCCACAGGGCGTGATTGGGTATATGCGCCAAGGAGAAGGAGACTCAGTGCCTTGCTGTAGTAACTGAAGCGATAGTGCGTTTGTTTTTTGATAAGACATTGCTTTTGGCGAAAGTATTTATAAGCAGAACGCGCTTGTATGCCAAGAAAATGATTGTCACAAAATGTGGGGCGCGGTGCCTATGCTCTATCAAAGGACATGTTTTGGCATCGATCTATAGGGAAAGAAAAATTCTTTTCGGCCATAATATTAATAATTACAACAGGTTTTCAAGGTATTTTCCCAATCTTTCCTGTTTTATCTATAAATCTTTAATTATCAGTCGTCAGTCCAGTCCGGTTGTTAATTGCCATAAGTTTTATATTGACAAAGTGACGAGTGATTCTATAAGATGACAGCTTATTCACAATTGCCTCATCGAACAAAAATCAAGGAAATTATGAAATGAAAACTGATATTCCATATTACAGAGAAGTCCGCAACGAAAAGGACGTTTTCAGAGCCGCATGGCAAAGCCGTCGTGCGGTAATGCTCAAGGGGCCTACCGGCTGTGGGAAGACGCGCTTTGTCGAAGCAATGGCGGCCGAGCTTAAGCGCCCTCTGATTACAGTATCCTGCAATGAAGATCTGACCGCCGCAGACCTGCTTGGCCGCTACCTGCTGAAGGGTGGCGATACCCAGTGGATGGACGGAACGTTAACCCGTGCGGTACGTATGGGGGGAATCTGCTATCTTGATGAGATCGTTGAAGCCAGAGCCGACACAACTGTTGCCATCCACGCGCTTACCGATCATCGGCGTGAATTGTTCATTGATCGCCTCGGTGAACAGTTGTCGGCGCCGCCTGAATTCATGATGGTTGTATCGTATAACCCCGGCTATCAAAGCATTTTGAAGGACTTGAAGCCTTCTACACGCCAGCGGATGATATCTATCGAGCTTGGTTTCCCACCCGCGGACATAGAGATAGATGTGGTTATCAAGGAATCGGGGGTTGACGAGGCGAGCGCCCAGGACCTTGTACGCCTGGCCAGCGCCATTCGCGAGTTGGATATACCCGGATTGCCCGAGGTGTCCTCAACCCGTACAGTAATCGCAGCGGCCGACTTAATAAAGGCTGGTCTCTCACTTCGGGAAGCAGTCAGGGCGGGCATGATTGGTCCGCTTTGCGATGATCCGTTGATTGACAGAAGTTTAATGCAGCTTGTTTCGACCTACATCTCATGACTGACGCAGAGTTCACGCAGCATTTCTATTCTCTAATTGCCGGCGCCGTGGCCGGGCGCAGTGTTCCTGTCCATTGGCACGACGATAAAAACTATAAAGCATACACCGACAATAGTTGTATTTATGTGCCTGCCTTTGAATTTTCGCGAATGCATGCATTTGATGTTATTGCGCAAGCCCTGTTGATTCGGGTCGGCGCACTGAAAAGAGAACAAGTACGGCAATTGCTGGGCAAACGGAATATACATAATCGTTATCTCTATGCCGAAATCGTTCGGGCAACGCGCCTGCACGCAGGCATTCTGCCAAGAGCCTTCTGTGAAAATGCCGCCATAAAGCACTTTCCTTTCACCACGGATTCGTCCGGTCAATCCTACAGTTTGGCCGGCAGCAAAGAGCACTTCCCTGCATTCCCGGAATTTCTGGGTACGCTGCGTTGCCTTCTGGTACTAAATAACTCGCTTCCGGATGAAGTTTCTACTCCCGAGCTGAAACTACAGAAGAAGGTTACGGCCGTTCTCACTGAGGACGAACAAGGAGACTCCGAAGAATCTATAATTCTCAAGCTGCTTTCAAAAAAACAGATATTTGCCGCCAAAGGACGGGTGGCGGATTTCATCGCAAAGCTTCTCGGTATCACTGGCGGGGGGAAACCCCAAAAGAAACCCGGTTCAGGAGGTGGAGTGGAACTGCCGATGGGAAATGTGTCCATGGGCAAAAGAAAGGGAAAGTTTGTAGGCCAGTTATCAGACTTGAGCGTTGAAGTAGTGGTAACAAAAGATAGCAATGAAGCGGGCAGCCATATTTATCCGGAATGGGACTATTCCAAACGAAAATACCGAGCGGATTGGGTGGTGGTGGATGAGGTTGATCCCTGGAGAGAAAACGCGGAGTCGGTGGCGATCATGAGTGAGATATTGCAGCCACCTTCTATGACATTAAAAAGGAAACTTGCAGGTGTTGGCTTAAGCTTTGAAACGCACCGCAATCAGGCTGACGGAGAAGACTATATTCTGGATCGCGTGGTTAACTATTTTGTTGATTGCAGAAGTGGCACAACTCCCAACGAGGGGGTTTATGCGCACAACATGAAAACGCGCAGGGATTTGGCTGTGATGCTGCTTCTTGACATATCGGGCTCTACCGCCGAGATGGAGGAATCCGGCGGCTTGTCGATTCACCACAAGCAGATGCAGTTGGCATATCACCTGATGACGGCACTTCACGGGCTTGGCGATCAGGTCTCTTTGTATGCATTCCATTCCTGGGGCAGAACCATGGTGCGTTTGGTACGGATGAAGGCGTTCAAAGAGCGCTGTATCGATAGTCGCATTCGCAATCGGTTCGCCATGCTTGAACCGGTCGGTTTTACACGCACCGGAGGCGCCATGCGTCATGCAGCGCGGAAGCTACAGGAAGAAGAAACAGGGGTGCCGTATCAGCTCCTGATCACAATTACCGACGGTTTTTCCTACGATCATGGCTATGAAGGCGAGTATGGCGAAGAGGACACAAAGAAGGCTATCGAGGAAATTCGCTATCAGGGGATTGGCTGTCTGTGTATCACCATAGGCAGCAACCAGCAGGAAGAAAAGTTAAAAAATATTTTTGGCAAGGCATCGACGCTGGCAGCACGTGACTACGACGACTTCATTCACAATATCCGCCCGGCACTGTTGCGGGCTGTACGGCAGACAAGGGCTGGTTAGGCATGCCGTTTTGCCAAGTTTCCTGGTCCTGTGGCAGCAGAGAGAACCTGTGCCTATCAGATAAAAGGAAGAGCGGTTCGCTGTATGAATATGCAATCTATGCATGATAGATCGGAAACACTCTTTACAATGGGTACTGGCTGGGTCGGTGACGTCGTCAAAACCAATGATGCCATCATCTGGATGGTAGAAAACAAAAACCGTCAGCACGGTAGTTTCGACTTTAACGAAATAATTCCATCCAAGGAGGATTCACTTGAACAATAAAAGAACAGCGGTCAGCAATCTCACATTAGCCGACGAGAAGAGTCGTTGGGACGAACTCCCACAAGACCATTTGGCAGAGCACTTTATGGACTACATCTCAATTTTAGTCGTGGGCAAATCAGAGGGTAACGATATTTCGTTAATTGTGGGCATCTATCACATTGGCGGCAAAGTTTGGGGGATAACTGACGGTGCGGTGCAGAATACAGTCCTGATGATCACACCCAGCAACCAGTCGACAATGCGGAATAACGCATTCATTTCCAACCGCATAGATCCGATAAAGAGTTACGACAACTTTCGGCTGGTTCAGGAGCCAGACAGAGTCGTTTGGGAAGCTGGTAACCGCCAAATCGTAAGCCGCCCACCGTATTGGGAAATAAAGGGTGAGAACAACGGAGTTATCCTCGACTTGACGGTTGGGGGGTTAGGCGATGCTTTCCCGTATCACGGGGCAACATGGGCAGAACTGCCTACCAAGGGTATAGCAGGATATGAGCAAGTTGCGTGGGCAACCGGCACCATCACTGCCGAAGGCAAAACTTATACGCTCGAAGATGGTTGGGCCGTTCGCGAGAGAAGTTGCATGGGGAAGGGGTGGGACTTGCTATCGCTGTTGCCGGCTTCCACCTCGGATACTCTTTCCACTGGTTACTTCTGGGGATGGTGTTTCGCAGAATCCATCAAGGTGTTCTGCTTTGCCGAGCCTGATGTGGGTCATTGTTCGGGCCGGGTTTTTATAGGTAATGAAATGATCTTATACGGCGACGGCGAGGTTGTCGCTGAGCCGCTTGAGTTTTGGAACGACCCACTAACCAAATCGATTCTTCCTGTTTGTTGGCAGGTCAATATGAAGTCTGCAGGCGGTACCGTTGAAATGGTAATCGATTTGCGAGCCAGAGCTGTCACGGGTTATCACCTTGCACAAGGCTATCTGATACTTTTCCCTGCCATGGGCAGATGCAATGGGCGTTTCGTATACCCCGATGGGCGCAGTATTCCTATTGAGGATGCTCAGGCTTACCTGGACAGGTTTACAACAATACCTCTCGGGCCATAAAAGGGGTCACCCATTAAAGGTCAGGTCAAGAGAAAAAACACCTCCCCTTGTAAAAAAATAACTTCTTTTTCACTTGACCTTTTTCCCTTACGGAGAACGCTATTACAATACCCGATTGCACCCGTTGCTTCTTCTATCGGTT
>JAHIFE010000215.1 GCA_018901125.1 Pseudomonadota bacterium
GGGGCTCCCAGCTTTTGCCCCCGTCTGTGGTGTGAAGAATAGTGCCGCCATCGCCCACTGCCCAGCCAGTCTTACCATCATTCTGGAACTGAACAGAAGCAAGCAATTTTTCAGTTCCGCTGGTCCGGGGCTCCCAGCTTTTGCCCCCGTCTGTAGTGTGAAGAATAGTGCCGCTACCGCCCACTGCCCAGCCGGTCTTACCGTCGTTCTGGAAATAAAAAGCATAAAGCAGTTGGCTTGTTCCGCTGGTCTGGGGCTCCCAGTTTTTGCCACCATCTGTGGTGTGAAGAATCATACCGCTTATGCCCACAACCCAGCCAGTCTTACCATCATCCTGGAACTGAACAGCATAAAGCCTTTCGCTTGTTCCGCTGGTCCGGGGCTCCCAGCTTTTGCCCCCGTCTGTGGTGTGAAGAATAGTGCCGCCATCGCCCACTGCCCAGCCGGTCTTACAATCGTTATGGAACTGAACAGCAAAAATCCATTGACTTGTTCCGCTGGTCTGGGGTTCCCAGTTTTTGCCTCCATCTGCGGTATGAAGGATCGTACCGCCAGAGCCCACAGCCCAGCCGAGCGATTCGTTTACTAAGGTAACGGAAGAAAGAGCAGCAAGAGAAGGATTTATAGCTGGTTCCGGTTTTGTAGGCAGCAGCTTTTGAGGAACTTGTTTTTGCTGCTTTTCTTTCTTAATAATTTGTTTATTAACCGAGGAGAATGCCGCTTTTTGACTATACCGTATCCTTTTTTCGCCTGCATTTGTGCCTGTATTATTAGATTTCTGCTCTGCAGGAGGCGGAGCTTCGGCGTATGCAATTTTTGCAACCGATGAAATGAAAGATGAGTCTTTCATCGGCTCTCTTTTCGAACTGAGATTCTTTTTACCATCCGGTTCAGTGGATTGAATTGTCTGACGATTCCAGCTAGAACCGCCATCCGGACTATGAAGAATCATACCGCCACTGCCGACAACCCAAACCTTCTGAGTGCCCGGCAGCACAAATACGGAACGCAGATTGGCCGAAACGACAGGAAGGCGCTTGAAGGCATTGCGTTCTACAGGGTAACACAGCCAGTTGAGACTTAATGTCGATACAGGCTTATAAGGATCAGGGCGAGGTTTCTGAACAAACGCATAAACAGTGCCAATGATCAGGGCGAGTAAAGCAGCAAGATAGACAATTTTTTGCCGGTTGAGGATATTTTTAATAAACGATCTTTGGGATGGAAGGCCGGAAGATTGCTCCTTATTAAATGATTTATTGAAGGACTTGGGTGGTTGCACGAGTTTCGCCTCCAAAGTTAAAGGATTCGATAGAATAAGTCCGGAGATTCAATGAAATGCACCAGTCAAAAACAACATCCCACGGCCATATACCGAGCAGATTTTTCCACTATTTATTAAAAAATCAAGTAGAACTTATTGTTATTTTTTATTTTACGTTTTATTTTATGTCAAGCTCTTTATTTGATAGAGAAATATTTATAAATAATAAATTCATTAAATATGTTATAAAAGTTATCTTTTTACAGGTCTATCAAGTTTGTTACTTTATAATCAAATGAAATTTTTAAAACTAATATTTTTTGCTTGTTTTTTGCTTCTTTTTATATCAGGTTGCGCTGCAAAATACGGAATAAAAACAGATTCTGCAATCAGGTATAATGAATTTGTTGAGCAGCAGTTGCGTAAAGAAGTAGAGCTGTGGAATGATGTTCCTCACAGTATGGGAGGAACAGATACTGACGGAGTTGACTGTTCGGGTTTTGTAATGGTGGTCTATGACAAACTTTTTGAAATAAAACTGCCGCGTGATACTCAAAATCAGATTTTGGCAGGAATACCCGTTGATAAAGATCAGTTGAAAGCAGGTGATCTGGTTTTTTTTATTCCTCCGCGGTATAAGGGGCATGTGGGTATTTATCTCGGTAACGGAGAATTCGCCCATACTTCAAGCCGAAAAGGGGTAATGGTTTCCAAGATTTCCGATCCTTACTGGAATAAATATTATATTACATCACGCAGGGTACTTAAATGATACGAATTACAGACAAAATATCAATAGGAGAAGATGAAATAAAAGAAGAATTCATTCAGGCTTCGGGACCGGGCGGTCAAAATGTAAACAAGGTCGCTTCCGCAGTCCAGCTCCGCTTTGATGTAAATAATTCAACTTCACTGCCCGATGATGTCCGTAACAGACTTATTCAAATTTCAGGAAAAAGAATTTCATCGGAAGGCATACTGATAATAAATGCCAGGCGATTCCGTGATCAGATAAAAAACCGCAAAGATGCTTTAGACCGCCTTATTGAATTAATACAAAATGCCGCAAAAATCAGAAAGAAGCGTGTCAGAACAAAACCTTCAATCAATTCAAGGATAAAACGTCTCGAAGCAAAACGTCACCGCAGTACAATAAAAAAAATCAGAAAGAATGTTTCTTCAGCAGAAGAATAATAACTGCATATTATAAAACAAAATCAACTACGATAGTACTATCAGACATCTCTTTTATCAATCCTGCTACTTCCTGGTGTTTTGGGTGTACAAGGTATTTGCCCAATGTCTCCAAGCTTTCAAAAACCGACACAATGGCAAAATCGTAAGATCTTTCGGAACGAAGAATATCACATCCAAATTCATAATTTATGATTTCAGAAATTTGCGAAGGCAGCGCGCCCAATATATTTTCAAGCTTGTCTATCCCGCTTTTTTCCGTACCTTTTTTAAACTTAATTACAACAACATGTTTTATCATATATTCCTCTCTTAACTATTTCAAATATACTCTTTTCACTCGATCTGAAACCGATGTAACAATCTCATAGTTAATGGTGTTCAGCATAGACGCTATTTCGTCAACTGTAACAGAAGCCCCCTGCTGTTTGCCGAAAACAACAACTTCATCACCTTGCTTTACTCCAGGCACATCTCCTACATCAAGCATGGTCAGATCCATACACACCCGCCCGGCTACCGGAGCCTTCTGTCCGCAAACAAGCATATGCCCGCGCGAAGAAAGAAGCCTGTTGTATCCGTCTGCATATCCAACAGGAACAGTAGCAATAGTTGTTTGCCTGGTTGCTTCATAAGTTGCTCCGTAGCTGACCTTAAAACCGCAGGAAACATCCTTAACTTGCGTGATTAATGCTTTAAGAGTCATGGCCGGCAATAGATAAACTCTGTCTTTATTCACTTCTTCAGATGGATACAGACCATACAACGATATTCCCGCTCTAACCATATCAAGATGGGTTTGGGGCATATCAATAATTGCTGCGCTGTTTGCCGCATGCTTTAGCTTAAATTCAATGCCTTTTGATTTAAGCCCGGTTATAAATTCCGTAAATATTTCGAACTGTTTTATGGTATAAGATTTATCATAACTGTCCGCCATGGAAAAATGAGTATATATTCCTTCTGCCTCAATACCGGAAAGCCTGGCAATCGATTCAACTTCAGCAAAAGCACTTTCCGGTTTTATCCTGTTTTTATGATAGTCTCTGAAACAATCAGGCAGTATTCCAAGCCTTCCCATGCCTGTATCTATCTTGAGATGAACCTTGATTTTCCTGTTTTTTGATAATGCAAAAGAAGAAAGAGAATTTGCCGAAGAATAGGAACAGACAGTTTGAATAAAATTGTATTTTATAATTTCTTCATAATAATTTGGTTGTGTAAACCCGAAAATTAAAATCGGCGCACCGATATTATTTTCCCGCAATAATATGGCCTCTTCTATCCGGGCAACACCTAAAAAATCGGCCCCATTGTTAAGAGCACACCATGCTACTTCCACGGAACCATGACCGTATGCGTTTGCTTTCACAACAGCCATAAGACGCGAATCAGGATTGGTAATTCGCCTCAATTCGCGGATATTATGGGCAATTGCTTTAAGATCGATCTCAGCCCAAATAATATTATCAGTCAATACAACCTCTATAGTTTGGAATAGTTCAGGCTAAATGCATCGGCTACTGCCTTGCAGGTTACTTTTCCACAAACAACATTAGCGCCGGATCTGATTTCGGCATTTTCTTTGAATGCTTTTTTCCATCCCTTATTTGCAATCTTGATGGCATATGGAAGCGTGGCATTTGTCAACGCAAGAGTTGATGTTTTTGGCACAGCACCCGGCATGTTTGAAACACAATAATGAACAATACCGTCAATAATATAAGCCGGATTTTTATGGGTGGTTGGCTTGGAAGTCTCAAAGCAGCCACCCTGGTCTATAGCCACATCAACCATCACAGAACCCTTTTTCATACTTGCCAGCATTTCCCGTGTTACCAGTTTGGGCGCCTTTGCTCCCGGAAGAAGAACAGCTCCTATTACCACGTCTGCTTCTTTAAGCAGTTTCCGTATAATTGCCGGTGTCGACATAATAAGAAAGCAATTTTTCGGCATGACATCACTAAGATAACGGAGGCGATCCAGATTTCTGTCAAGCAGATATACCTTTGCCCCTATTCCGCAGGCCATTTTAGCTGCATTGGTTCCAACAGTGCCTGCTCCGATTATAAGAATTGTTCCGGGGTCAACTCCCGGCACTCCACCCAAAAGAAGCCCCTTGCCGCCATATGACATCTCCAGATATTTGGCTCCCTGCTGGATCGACATTCTTCCCGCCACTTCGCTCATCGGGGTAAGCAAGGGCAATGATCCATCGGATTTCTGTATCGTTTCATAGGCGATATTGACTGAGCGCTTACTGATAAGAACTTTTGTCAATTCTTCTGAAGCGGCAAGATGAAGATAAGTAAAAATAATCTGATTTTTCTTTATCAACTCATATTCGGCTGGCATTGGTTCTTTCACATGCATAATCATATCGGCGCGACTGAAAATCTCATCGGATGTTTGAACTATTTGAGCACCTGCTTTCAAATAAGCCGGATCTTTGAAACCGCTCTCAATACCGGCACCCTTTTCAACCAGAACATCGTGCCCGTTTTGTTTCATTAGTTCGACTCCGGCAGGAGTCATTGCTACCCGATACTCTTCTTCTTTTATTTCCCCTGGAATACCAACTATCATTTATTTTTTATCCTCTTGAGCAAACTGAAACGTTTTGAAACCGGCTCTTTTAAATTAAAAATATATCTGTTTTCCCCGGAAATAAAACCCATCCGAAGCATTTACTTATTTCTTTATCATTTATTCTCTTCTTCGTCTACGTCTGGCCTGATAATCGGGGTATAAATCGGGATAAAACTTTTTCCATCTTTTGTGCATCCAAAGCCATTGATCCGGGTATTCCCTTATAATCTTTTCAACAACATCATTCATTGTCTGAGTGTTGGTTATCAAATCATTTCTCAAACTTTTTGTTCTTGTTATTTCAACCGGAGGTTCAATAATAATTCCCAGTTTATTGTCTTTTCCTCTGATACAAAAAGCAGGAATCACCGGGCTTTTACACCTTAAGGCGACCATTGCAGCAGCAGGAGTTGCTGTAGCTTTTTTGCCGAAAAAATCAATTTCTACACCTTCAGAAGTTGTGGTGCTCTGGTCAATGAGAATCGCAAGTATATTACCGTTTCGCACAGTCCGGGTCATTTCGGGTAAAGCGCCTTCCTTATTTATTATTGAATTTCCAAAACGGGTCCTCATCTTCAATGCCAATTTATTGATAATTGCCGAGTCTATCTTTCTTGCAACAGAGATCACAGGGTGGCCGTAATAACAGGGGATAAATAAAGCCGCTGACTCCCAGTTACCTATATGTGCAGAAACAACCACAACTCCATTCGACTCATCAATCGCATTACGTAAATGTTCTTCACCTCTTATTATATGGATGTTTGAAAGAATGTTTTTGTTTTTTAAAAATGACATCTGTAGAATTTCAAAAATAGTAATTCCGAAATTTTTAAAAACCCTCTTTGAAATTCTTCTTATTTTTTCATCTTTCCACTCGGGATATATAAACTTTAAATTTCTCCTTACTGTCCGCCTGTGAGAAAAATCAGTATAATATAAGACAAATCCGAGACTTTTGCCAAAAGCACATACAATGCCTTTGCCTAATCCCCCGGCAAATAGCTTTTTTCTATCTTTTTTTCTATTTTCTTTCATCCAATATCTTTAATAAGCGGACATAAGGCTCAATTTTATAATAATGAGCCAGTTTTAAAGCGTTTCATTTTGGAATTGGCTCGACAATATACTTTATTCCCATATAAAATGGATTTATAAAAAGCAAATCAATATGGATATTTTGCAAAAGTCACGAATTGTGATAATCAAAGATATAAACCCTGCATATACATCACGGATGTATATATTCTATTATAATGTTGACATATAATCGATCTCTTTAGTAATCACCAAATAACATTTTAAACGGAAAAACAAGTTGTTATCAATAATGATGATTCCGCAAGCAATCCATCATTGATGGGTAATCTAACAAAGAATTATTTGAAGGACAACCAATTATAACGCATGAAATTAGCATTTTGTTTATTTAATTATTTCCCTTTCGGAGGGCTGGAGCAAAATTTAATAAAAATCAGTACTGAGTGCCTTGCAAGAGGGCATAGTATTGATATTTTTACAATGAATTGGGAAGGAGAATATCCGGCCGGAGTAAATGTTATCCACGTACCATACCGGGGTAAAAGCAATCACAGCCGCGCTGCTTCATATGCAGGCAATCTATCAAAAATTATTGAGTCCAAACATTATAACCTTGTGATAGGATTTAACAGGATGCCCGGGCTTGATCTGTATTATGCCGCAGATGTCTGTTACGCCGCAAGAATAAAAAAACAACGATTATTTTTGTCACGATTTACGCCTCGTTACCGCCTGTTCTCTGCATTTGAAAAGGCTGTGTTTTCCAGGGACTCAAAAACCGAAATTATCATTGTTTCCGAAAAGGAAAAAATAAATTATCAATCCGTATATAATACACAGGAAAATAGATTTCACACTGTGCCGCCGGGCATAGATAAAGATTATATTCGCTCCGCTCTTGGTATTGATGGCCGTAATGATATCCGGAATAAGCTTGGACTTAATGAAAAGGATACTTTTCTATTAATGATTGGATCACATTTTCATACAAAGGGAGTTGACAGGTCAATACACGCTTTGGCATCTCTGCCATTACCGATGCGAAAATCAACATATCTTTTTATTATAGGCAAGGGTAAAGAAAAACCATATATCAAACTGGCAAAAAAGACAGGCGTGCAGAATAATGTTCGTTTTTTAGGCTCAAGAAGTGATATCCCCTTATTTTTTGCAGGCGCTGATTTTGTTCTTCAGCCTTCACGAACTGAAAACACCGGCAATGTAATAGTTGAAGCCATTACAGCAGGCGTTCCTGTTCTGGCTACGGAAACATGTGGTTATGCCTTTCACATTGAAAGTGCAAAAGCCGGTATGATATTGCCGTCATCCAAGTTTTCCCAAAAGGAAATGAATGCCATGCTTAAAGAAATGCTGACATCAGAGGAAAAAGAAAATTGGAAACAGAATGCTTTGGCATACGCAGACAGGACCGATCTTTACAATCGAGTCAGGATTATAGCCGATCTTATTGAATCCATTAAGGCAAAAAACACATGATTTTACACAACAACTCCGAACCTGTTTCATGCATTGAAAAACCGGGCAATTCCGGCGAACGCCTGATAATAAATCAAAGCTACCAGGATGTTTTGTCCGATATCGGTTTTACAAGCTTTGATGCAGTTTGGGTTGACATGAGCGGTGAATTGATTAAACAGAAAGAGGAGAGAAGCATTAACCGGGTACAATTACCTCTTACAAAAAAATATGAAATAAATAATTATACCACGGCAGACAAGAACACTTTTTTTTATATAAAGAAATTCCGGCAGAAATTAAATTCATGGCAAAGAGTAAAAAGTGTTTTCATGAAAGCAAACTTTTTGCCCGAAGGATTAAAAGAATTTAATAACTACTGCCTTTTTCGCCAAAATGCTTTATCTACAGCCTCTCCCGTTGCTGTTGGCACAAGGTTTTCATCTTCTTTTTATGTTGATTCATTCTTTATTACACAGGATTTCTCCCCGTTTGTTGAACTGGAAGAAATCATTTTAAGGCAACCTGAAACTCTTCAGGGTGAAAAAAATCATTCTAAAAGAAGAAACATTCTTCGCGAAATAGCCATCTATGGCAGAAGAATGCATGATTGCGGCATGAATCATAAAGACTTTAACGCTACACATATTCTTCTTCAAAAACAGGATATATCAAAGCCGTTGGTTGCGCTTTTTGATCTGCAAAGGGTTGATCTGAACCCTTTTAATCGCTTACGCTGGCCGATAAAAGCGCTTGCTGAATTAAACTATACGTTACCGTCATCAATTTTTACTGAAGAAGACAGGGTGTTTCTTTACTTAACTTATAAAAAGAAAGAACATCTTTCTGCAAATAACCGACTGCAAGAAATATGCATCCGCAGAAAAATCAAAAAGATTGCAAGACACAGCAAAAAGAGACATCTTGCGCCCAAGGCAGGCAGTGAGAGTATGAATACGAATTGATAACATTGGAGCAATTATTATGGAATGCAATATTGATAAAAACATCTCATCGTGCAACTGTAGTTATGAACCCTGCCCCCGAAAAGGGAGCTGCTGCGACTGCTTGAAATATCACCTTAAAAGCAGAGAATTACCCGGATGCTGTTTTCCCGCTGATGCGGAAAAAACATACAACAGATCCTTTGAGTTTTTTGCGAGTCTGGTAAACGGAAATAAAGTATAAAAATGCTATAGAAACCGGCTTTGTCCCAAAACAGCCGGTTTCAAAACATTTCAGTTTGGTCAAGGCGGGCAAAAATTTTAAACGCAGGAATACGCAGAGTATTTTTAGGAGTAAAATTTAAACCCAACACTGAGGTCTGCCAAAATGGAATATTTTGAAACCGGCTTGACGAACAGTATTATTGTTTAATCAGTGTACCTATAAATTCTATTATGCTGTTTGTACCTTTAACATCACCCATGGCCATTATATGAATACCGTCTGTATGATTGATTATCTGTTTGATAAAATCGCAAGTAATCTCAATTCCGGTTACCCCTTCATTTTCCATGCGGGCAATAACTTCTTCCGGAACATCAATGCCTTCCACATTCTTGTTCATGAACCTTGCCATTTTTACACTTTTTAAGGGCATCACACCTATTAATATCGGCTTATCAAGCTTTTTTGCTTTTTCAAGAAAACTAATAGCCCGCTTTGCATCATATACTACCTGGGTTTGGAAGAAATCAGCGCCTGCCGAAATTTTTTTAGACATTCTTTCTATTTCATGATCCAAATCTCTTGATGTGGGCATAGCCGTACACGCAACTTTAAAGTCTGTATGACCTCCAAACTCTTTGTCATTATAGTCAAGGCCGCTGTTCATTTTTTTTATAAGCCGGATAAGTTCAAAAGTATTATAATCATAAACGGCCTTGGAAGGATACGGCCCGTGCTTTGGTGGATCACCGGTTGTAACCAGAATATTTCTGATACCAAGCGCATGTGCGCCGAGAAGATCGGCCTGTGTACCTAAAAGACTGCGGTCCCTGCATGTAAAATGTGGAATAGCTTCCACACCAAGTTTATTCTGGATTAAACTGCACATCGCAACAGAATTAATCCGAAGGTTTCCCATGGGACAATCGTGAACATTTATTCCGTCAAGCGGAAGATAATTTTGCGCTTTACTCAAAGAATCATCTGTCATAACACCGGATACGGGTCCGAGTTCAGTTGTAATGACAAAATTTTTACCCAATTTTTCAGATAAACTCATATAAACTCCCTCTAAGTTAAAATTTAATGTTCTTCTCCCAATCGGTTGGGAGAAAGATGGGCAGCATTCCATTTGAATAATGGAATGCTGAACCCTTGATTTCTAATAGGACCACAAACCCTTTTGAAAGCGGATCTTATATATCGAAAAAATATTTTTTGTGCATACTTGATTATGACTTTAGGAAATTTTTTATATTTTGTAAAGTAGTGTGTGTAATAAGAAAAAGGGATAAAGCGTCTGTCAAACGGCTTTGGTCTGTTAACGTCATTATCTTCCTATCCTTGAGCAAACTTCTACAGCTAAAACAAATATTATATCAGAGGTTAAATGTCTGGTAATAGTTTTGTCATACAATATCTTTGCTTCAGGAGAAAATTCTTCATCTCCCAGCCAGTATAAAACAGCCACCGGAATGTGTGGTGTTATATTAAAGCGAAAGGCAGCATCCGCCATCTCAATCGGAGTGCCGTAAAGCCTCGTGCATTTTTTTCTAAATCTTTCTATATCATTGCCAAATAATTCGGAAATTAAATTAGTGGGTATTTCGTGAGGGCCGCGAAAAAAGGTTGCACCGCCGGGAATATCTTTTTCCGATATCCATTCATTGCAAAGTTCAATTTCTTTTGATTTCAAAAGATAATATATAATAAACAGATAGAAATATTCATGAGGTTTTTTAACGCTACTGCTGATACAATCAATTTTATACTCATGAGGATATACGGCATATTCATCGCCCCAAACGGATAGAATATAACTCTTATTCACAACATCATATTCGCAAAAGGTTTTTCTGCAGATATCCTTCGGGTCTTTTCCGGCCAAGTCTATAAAATAACTTTTATCGATAAAATTTATCATATCTGGCTTTATTCTTTTTATAATATTCTTGACAAGCTTTTTCTAAAAGATAAGCTAACTTTTTACTGCATGTCATTTGTGCAACTATACGGTCTAAGGAATGTGATTTATTCTCAGTTAATATAAATCAAAACATAAGGAGTTGTTAATATGACTTCATCCGATACCAAAGCTATACAATATCTGCTCGATAAAAGCGAACTTTATGATCTGGTAATGAAGTATGCCCGATATACCGACAGGCGCGATATTACAGCGCTTCGTTCTCTGTATCATGATGATGCAATAGAGGATCGCGGTAAAATGTTTAAGGGCACTATAGACGAGTTTATTAAATGGACAACTGGCGCTGCAAAAAATTACGAGTTGACCATTCACCGTATCTCAAACACGATTTTTGAGATCGTCGGGAATAATGCCCAGGGTGAAGTATATGCAGAAGCTTACCACCGCACCTTTCCGCCGGATCAGAAGGATATTATCGCTTACGGCCGGTATTTAGACCATTACGAAAAACGCGATGGTATCTGGAAGTTTATCTATCGCACAAGCACAACAGACCGTTGTGAAATTCGCCCGGTCGATCCTGCATGGTACGAAGAATTCGTAGCCGGATCACCTTTAGGCCTGCCAGGCGCCGAAGATCCTTCTTACAACACACTAACTATGTTCA
This sequence comes from Pseudomonadota bacterium, assembly GCA_018901125.1. GTDB lineage: Bacteria > Desulfobacterota > Desulfobacteria > Desulfobacterales > RPRI01 > RPRI01. The sequence continues at coordinate 11,332 of JAHIFE010000215.1, forward strand.
AACGGTGGGGACAGCAACGTTAAATGTAAAACTAATTAACGGCATGCTTTTATTGATGGGATAAGTCTGATCAATATGAAAATTCCGACGTGGCTGAACGAAGGATACGCGGAAATCCTAAGGCACTGTGCGCTCGGGCAAGAGCGTTCTTTAGCCAATAATTTGGTCCCTTTTTGGGATTTGCAAAAGCCGGTTTCTTTCAAACAGAAAAATAACTATAAAAAAAGCAACGGGAACTCTTTCAATTCCAATGCGATGAATTTTCGACTGGCAATTCTGCAGTGCTTTGGTTCTTGTCATAATAACCGTCAGGACAGCCTGTAGTGGTGCGATCAAGTTACAGTTTAAAGTGTTGTTGCATTTTTTCCGCCAGAATCTCCGGTGGGGTCAGGATCAATTCATTGTCCAAAAGTTTTTGCAGGAAATAATCATCTGTGCGGTAGTTTTCATAAACGTTTTGCCGGGAAATAATCCGGATAAAACACCTAAAGGCTGAGTCGCGCTCTTTAAGCGGACCGGAATAGAGCGCAAAATTAAATGTGGAAATTCCCATACCCGCATACCCGCTCAGCACATTGACCAGCCCACTTGCCAGGGCATTGATATCGGATGTATCCATTTCTGAAAAACGGTATCGCTCTGGCAGCACCCCGATAATTTCATTGGTTCCGGAGGGTGAAAAAGAAGTTATCCAGTCCGCAGAGCCGGTTGCGCCGATGTATCGTTTGCCGATTATCTTTTCCTGTTCCAGAAGATCGGTCCAATAGCAGGTCTTATTTTCTTTCAGGTATCGCCAGCTGTAGTCCAGTATTTTTTCAAGATAGGTAAATGGAAGGTCTCCGCCCACCATCTGGAAATGAGGATGTGCAATGCTGGCACCCCCCGGACCCAGGTAATTTCCATTAATTGTCATATAATTAAAACCGGCCTCTGCCTTTAAAAGTAGTTCTGTCAGTTCAAAGGTTGTCATAAAGGCATCTGCGACTGCTTTGGGATCAAAATCCGACAAGGGCACATAATGCTTTTTCCCCACCCGGATAACGGCATGAACCTGGGCAACCGGAAAAATATTTGGAAACAGCACTGCCTCGCCAATCTGAATGCGTCCTTTAGGGACAATATCTGCGGGATAGCTTGGCGTTACCTCTTTCCATGTGTCTCCACATAAAAAGCATTTAGATTCGCTTTCTTTAGCCATTTTTTCTATTAAAACCGGGTCACTTTTGCCGTAAAACATGGCCACTTTGTCTTCGAGTCTGGGATTGAATACGCTCTGGGCTCCTGTCAGCGGATCTTTCCTGATTTCGAGTTCCTGAGTATCTATTTCATTGTCCATCATGGGATTGTGGATAACTGATTTCTGGATGTGTTTAACAAACCTTATTTTTTCAGTCATTAACAGGCCTCCTTTATGTACTTGTTGCTCCAGGCTTTGTTTTGGGAAAGAACTATACACATGAGCCACTTTCAAAACGTTTCAGTTTGGTCAAGTTCAAGGCGGGTGAAAATTTTAACCGCAGGAATACATGGAGTATTTCGAGGATTATAATTTTCACCCAACGCAGAGATCGGCCAAAATGGGACGTTTTGAAACTGGCTCACATAGTAAATTGATCCGAATTTGTCCCGCCTGAAAAATATTCAAGCCATCCTGAAGAATTACGATATTCATAATTTGCCATTTTCACGTATAAATTCCGTATTAATCCTTTAAAGAATCTTTTTAATTGCCCTTAGATAAACCCCAGGCTAAGGGCAATTATACCTGCTGTTTACGCCAAAATCCAGGCTAAAAATATGTATATACATAATATTGTGCCTCTTTAGCTGAAATTTTAGCGCAAAATCATCTTGACAATATAAGCATAACAGCTTTAAATTAATAAATTTAAAGCATTGGTATGAACCTGCCTGCTGAATCTAACTGATTACAATGGGAGTCTATCCGGATGATTGATATAAGATTAAATAAATCATACACTCTTTTTTTTATCATATTATTGTTTTGTTTCATTAAACCTTCAGTCTCGTGGTCTTTTAATTTTTCCGAATATGAAAAACAGGATTCATCTGAACCGGTCAGTGAGGAAATATCAGTAAATTTAAAAGAAGAACTCAAATGTATCAGAAATAAAAAAATTGCCGTAATGGTCGGTGAAGAATATATCGATGGCGGTCGGCAAATAAAATCAAGTTCAAACAGCCCCTTGGTAGAAGAATTAAACGGACGGCTAAACCAACTGGGACTGAAAACATATACTCCGGGAGAAATTAACAGCCAGATAGCAAAAGCCGAACAGGAAGCTTTTCTGGCAAACGACATTGATGCTGCGGCAAGTGCCGCAAGCAGGTTAAGCGCAAAATATTTTTTAAGAGGGTTAATCTCTACAAGAACACAAAAGAATCCTGTAATCGGTATTGATGAAGTCTTTCTCACCCTCAGCCTGACACTGGTTGACGGAAAAGGAAGAAATCTGGCATCTGGCCAGCTAAGTGATGCGGTTTTTTCAGACTCCGACACAACTGCTACAGCTATTAAGCTTGTCAGAACCAAATCAGCCGGTATAATATCGGATCTTTTTAAAGGAATTTGTAAAAAATAAGAAGAGGGGTCTATGATTACGGGCCATGGGTTCAAGATGAACAAGGAGTTCTTTTTTCTTGAAGCCTCGACCTGCAAATTAATTTATCAGAGGAGCCACTTTCAAAATGGGACGTTTTGAAACTGGCTCAGAGGGGAATGCCTTGAGAACAAAGCCAGTGTCTGCTGAAACAGGAATATTAAAACAATCAATAACACTATTTTCAAAGATTAACATTTTATTCTGTGTAGTACTGCCTGTTTACCTTGTTTTGTCCGCACAGAACCAAGTTATGGCAGCCGAAAAAAATGAAGGCAACACGATAATTGTTTCCGCCGAAGGCCTTGCCGATCCCAATGCTGATATCTACAAGAGTGATAAAGGCTTGATGGTAGATGATCTGCGTCGTGATGCCAGGAGACAGGCTGTTGAAAAAGCCGTAGGCGCGTATGTTGACAGCTCCACTCTTGTCGAAAATTATGTGCTGATTAATGATAAGATTCTGACCAAATCAAGCGGCTTGATTAAACAAATAATAAAAGAAACATCTCCCACATTGGGCGAAGATGGCCTTATGCATATGTTTATAAAGGCTGAGGTTTTTTTAAGTGATGTGAAAAGCGCCATAAAAACCATGTCAAAGGAGAACCGGCTCAGCCTTATACAAGAAGGTGGTAATCCGACAATATCGGTTGCAGTGGTTGTAAAAGATTCAAAACGGGGTTCGGACACTCCGCCTGAAGCATCACCAATTGCTGAAAACGTACTTAAGGGCCGTTTTGTTAATTTCGGTTACAGGGTCTGGTCTGAAGATTATACCAAAATGTTGCGTGGTGAGCTGGCCAAAACAGATTCCAAACAGCGAGTCGCCGATTTTTCAGTAATAGGTGAAGCCAAATTTAAAACAAACTCCGTAACATTGAAAGCCTCCGGCATTACCCTGACCAAGCATATTCTGACTTCCTGGACGGTCAAGTGCATCAACAATCATACTGGAGAAGAAATCTATTTCAACAACAAGGTACCGGAAAAACAGAGCTGGGCTGATGAAGACCAGGCAATCCAGGCTATCGGCTCCATGATCGGCAGCGAATTTTCCGAAGATTTCTTTAAAGACCACCTGTCCAAACCGTCACATATCATGCAGATGCAAATTACCGGTTTGCCGGATTACGACACAGGCGTATTATTAAAAAAGGAACTTATCGGACTCAGACCGATATTAAATGTTGATTTCAGAAACTTCAATGCAGGGGGATTGTCGTATTACGAAATCGAATTTGCAGGAAGCAACAGTAATATCGCCCAGATAATAAATTCAAATGTCTTAAAGCCAATTAACGCCAAACTCGGTGTCAATGCCTTTAAGCTCACTTCTCAACACGGGAATGTTGTAAATATTTCGGTCAATATGGGAGAAGCGCAGGGAAGCGTACAGAAAAAATTAAAAACTATGCCTCCTGCCTCTCTTTCCGCATCAAGTCCGGAAAGAATCAAAGCGGTTGTGAAAGACCCAAAGATAATGGGTAAAATCGCCGAAATGAGTCCCGATATGTTCAAGAAAAAAGATGGTATATCCGGAAATCCTGTTAAGCAGAGAACCGATAATATTGCTGATTTTTAATTTTATTATTTAATAAGGAGAACATCTAATGAGGAAGATTTTGTACTTTATCTTTACTGTATCTTTTATTTCCATGATCGCTTTTCTATCCGGTTGTGTGCCGTCTGCAACCGGCGGGTCGGTTTTCCAGCAGGCCAATGCCGAAGCGGACACCGTTAGTTATCAACCTGTAAACTATACAAACAAAGCCCAAAAGGGTCCAACCCTGATAGTATTACCGGGTCAGATAAAAAGCAGCAACGCAACATTTCTTCAGAAGATAAGCTCTAACAATATAGCGGATTTTGCCGAGCTTGAACTAGGAAATGCCAATTTCACGGTTCTTGAACGTTTTGATCTTGGTCCAATGATAAATGAGATCAATCTGGCTGTGAATATGGGAGACAAAACCGCTCTTGAAAAATTTAAACGCGGTAAATTTAAATCAACCAAATGGTTTGTCAGGTTTGATATTTTAAAAGCCGAGCAGGTTTCCACAGCAGCTTCCGGGTTTTCAGGGAAAACAGTAGGCAATGTTTTCGACGCTGTAGTTGGCGGAGTAGGCGGTAATGTGGGTGAAACCGTATTATCTTCCACCCAAAGTGGTGGTTCTGCCGGAATATGGTTGGTGGGTCTGCGATACAAGATAATTGATGCATCAACTTCGGAACAGGTAACTACCGGATACGTCGAGAAAAAAATGGATACCGGCAAAAAAGCAATATCCTTATTGGGTGTGTCCGGTGCTGCCGAAAAAATGATTACATTAGATACTATTGTCCACCGTCTTGTACAAGAAGCTGTTGCCGATATTGATATGAAGAAATAATATAAGGGATTTCAGTGTCAAGGGTTGTTGTTCTTCCCGATCCGTAATTGAACAAGCCCAAGTCAACAACAAGGATCTGCAGATTTGACATTGGGCTTGTTCAACTTGATCCGGCAAAAGGTTCCGAAATCAAAAAAACAAGACCATGCGTTGTAATTTCATCTGACGAAATGTCTTCATTTAAAACCGCTATAGTTGCTCCAATGGCACCTAAAGGATATATTTTTCCTGCAAGGATCAATGTACCTTTCAGGGAAAGAAAGGACTAATTCTACTTGGTTGGAAAAGGGTGAATGGCTTACTGCAGCAAAACGGGTAGGTGCAGATATTTTTTTTTGTTGAAAATAATCCTGTAATCATTTTTACAGAATGTGGCGCAGAACTTGCTGTTTCTGTATAATCCGCAAATTAGCATAAAAGGTAGTTTTTTTCTATAAAATCTGTACTTCTTGATTTGATGAGATATAATAATGAACGTAATGTTGGGATATATAGAAGTTCTTAGTTTTCTTTTTGTGTTGATACTCTTGGGTATTTGCATCAGCGAGATTATCTTTAAAAAAAGGACTGTCTCAGAGGTGAAAAGGGATTTTCCCCGTTTATTGCGCAACAGCGCCATTGCAATTGCCGCCTTGATTTTTTTTATCTGGGTATTGCATTTCATAGGCATAGATCTTGTTAATTGATCTGATCAAGAGCTTGGCAAAACCACAACTTTAAGGCAAACAGGCTGTCAAAACGCTGTCTTTCCTTGAACTTCAATTTATGGAACCCGTTCGATATGAGAGATGATAAAGATGAAAAAACGACTACGTAAGAAAAAGCATCGGGGTGAATTTGCAGAGTGGGGACGACAAATCGTTATTATGCGAAAGCAGAAAGTCGGATTCGATGAATTTCTTGACGCATTCATCGAGGAGGCCATTGAATTAAATGGATACTACTGCGGAGATAGTGATGGAAACAAGCTGGACGTGATAGTGGAGCTTGGCCGTCGCTCGGTCGATCCTGTTGATAGACTGAAGAGGATTACAGCATGGCTTGATGCCCGACCTGATGTGCAAAGCTGGAGGGTAGGCGAGGAGTTTGACCTCTGGCATGGAGAATTTCAAGATATTGATAATGAAAACGAACAACAGAAATCAGACTGACACAAAAAGCAGAAGCGCTTTTGTGCTATAAATCGAAAAGTCCAGGCCGGTTTTTTTGCACTTGATATTTGAAGTTGGCGCGGATCATGATAAATGGATTAAAATTGCACGTTTCCTGCTGGCAGTTTATTTCCGTATACCTCCTGACCGTATGCGATCGAGGGCGGTTTCGATGGGTTGCGGATCGATCTGCCGCATTAGAACTCCGATATACTGAATTTGTCTGCGCCGGGCGCTATTGCTCTTTATTTTGCGTACCAATTCGATGGCAGTCAGAAGTTCATCAGGAAGCCCCATGGCCTTAAGCTGGCCGGACGACAGGGTGACCAGTTGTTCTCCAAGGCTCTGTAGTGCCTTGTCTTCATTTTTTTTCTGGGTTCTGCTTTTATAATCCGTATCCATTTTGCAGGATTTCCTTCCGATTTACTTAATATAAATATTAATAATATCCCCGGCTCAGCGTTCACTTTCTTTCTAACGAATAAAGGACTTACCTACAATTAAGTTGATTTTATGCCCAAATTCTTGCAATATATTCTCATGAAGCAATTAAAAGGTTTTTTCAGGTACATAATAACTAATACTGTAAAAGGTTTGAAATGATCAAGCAATATCTCGACCGTTCTTTTCGGTTCCGATTGAAACGAAAAGGATAGAAAATGGGATCAGCCAATCGGGTCAAATGCCTTAGAAGAGAAAAGCGGCAATCGGCGGAATATCAGTATCAGAAGGATAGCCGATATTTTGCCCAGATAGCCGAAGGTTTAAAAGAAGCCGGCGCGGAGGAACTATCTGAACTCGGTGCCGAAGATGTCAGGTCGGAATTCAGCGGAATTTATTTCAGGGCGGACAAATCAACCCTGTATCGAATTAATTATCTGTCCAGGCTTCTTTCACGGTGTCTCGCACCTTTAATATCATATGCTTGCCCCGATACCGATACGCTTTATCAGAAAGCCAAACAGATCGAGTGGGACGATTTTTTTAAGTATGGCAATACATTTGCCGTATCGGGAAATGTTTCCGACAGCTCGATTTCGCATTCAAAGTATGCCGCACTTCGCCTTAAAGATGCGGTTGCAGACTATTTCAAAGAAAAAACCGGTCGGCGCCCGGATGTGTCTGTGAAAAATCCGGATATCCAGCTGAACCTTCATATCAGAAAAGATGAGGCAGTAATAAGTCTCGACACTTCAGGCGGCGCTCTTCACAAAAGAGGTTACAGAGAGGATAGTGTTTCGGCACCGATGCAGGAAACCGTTGCTGCAGCAATTATCCGATTCAGCGAATGGGATGGTTCTGTTCCTTTATACGATCCAATGTGCGGTTCGGGCACCCTTTTGTGCGAAGCACTCATGCGGTATAGCAATATCCCTGCCGGTGTATTCAGGAAGCAATTTGGCTTTGAATTTCTGCCCGACTTCGACGAAGCTGTGTGGAAGCAGGTGAAAAAAGAGGCCGACGGACACATACGGGAACTGCCGAAAGGACTGATTGCTGGCAGTGATATGTCCGCACAGGCTGTCAGAGCATCGCGCACAAACCTGATGGGGCTTCATTACGGAAATAACGTAAGTGTTGAAAAGGCGGACTTCAGAAAGCTGCCCACCCTTGGAAAGCATGTAATTGTAACCAATCCGCCTTATGGCATTCGGATGGGTGGAGATGAAGACCTTGAAATATTTTATAAAAATCTCGGTGATTTTCTGAAACAGAAATGCAAAGGCTCTGCTGCTTTTGTATATTTTGGAGATCGAAAATATATCAAAAATATCGGGCTGGAAGCATCATGGAAAAAGCCCATCAAAGCAGGCGGGCTTGACGGCAGGCTGGTTAAATACGAGATGTACTGATATAACACAAAAAGGACCCGCTCGTTACATTTAAAAACACATAATACCGGGAAACAGACATATGAAAAGAGTATTAATCTTCTTTGCTGCTGGCTGTTTAGGTGCTTTTGCGAACAGCGTGGTTGTGTGGTTATTTGGTGATTTAGGAATAACCAAAGCTTTAGGCGTTTCAATTTCACCTGCATTAACGGCAAGTTGGTTATATCCACGTATAGTCTGGGGCGGTATTTGGGGCTTGTTATTTTTTTTGCCCCTGTGCAATTCAAAACCATTTTCCAAAGGCACTTTATTAAGTCTGTTTCCTACAATGGTTCAACTGTTTATAGTTTTTCCCTATAAAGCTAATAAAGGTATAGCGGGTATAGAACTTGGTATTTTTACACCTGTGTTTGTTTTTATATATAATTGGGTTTGGGGCGTTGTCACTTCTTTAACAATCAGGTATTCGAAGTAAAAAGTATCTAACAAAGCCGCTGAAGACGGACCTGACTCTGCAGACAGTAAACATTTGTGTCGGTCTGCTGCCCGGCCTTTTAGCGGTAACATCAGAGATAATAGGAAAAATAGAATATGGAACATAATACTGACAAACTGGCAGTTCTAATAGATGCAGAGAATGCTCAACCAAGCATTGTGGTTGGTTTACTGGCAGAGATAGCAAATTACGGGGTAGCCAGCGTCAAGAGAATCTATGGTGATTGGACGGGGCCTGGCCTGAAAGGATGGAAAGAGGTTTTGTTGCAATATTCCATTCAGCCCATGCAGCAATTTGCGTACACAAAAGGAAAAAACTCAACTGACAGCGCAATGATTATTGACGCAATGGACTTATTGTACACGGGTAATTTTAATGGATTCTGTATAGTATCAAGTGATAGTGATTTTACCAAGCTGGCATCAAGGATCAGAGAATCAGGATTACTAGTGTATGGTTTTGGAGAGCAAAAGACGCCTTCCGCTTTTGTTTCAGCTTGTGACAAATTCATTTACACGGAGGTTCTCCGTGCAAAGACTGATGATAGTGAAGCGATTATCAAAAAAACCAGCGGTGATTTGAGAAAAGATACAAAACTTGTAAGTTTGTTGCGCAATGCCGTTGAATCGTCTTCCGATGAAAGTGGGTGGGCTCATCTTGCGCCTGTTGGCAGCAATATAGCAAAACAATCACCAGAGTTTGATCCACGCAATTACGGGTATGGAAAGTTAGGCGAGCTGGTTTCTGCAACAAAGCTTTTTGACATGGAGGAAAGGCAAATAGGGACTACTGCTTCAAAGGCTATTTATGTTCGTGATAAACGGAAGAAACAGATTGAAGCTTCTAATAATTAAATCAAACCGAAGGAAAATCTGCGTCTATTATTAAGATGATATATGGCTTAAGCAAAGATTTAACAGTATTTTGTGTATTCTGTATAGCTCGTAGAATTAACAAAATAGGAGGAACATCTGATTGCATTAAGGGGGAGATTATGTTTATTGCAAGCGGCACTATTGAACTTGGATTGTCAATTGCTGCCAGCCTTATAAAGCTTGGTGGCCGGATAGATAGAATCATGGCCGGACAGGCTGCTACACGCAGCCCATTGACTCTTCCAGCGGGTGTTCGTTTCGAACGGCCTACTGTTATTCAGATAACCCGCTGGCTTCAGGAATTCTTAGAGTCCGCACCTACCGGTCTATCCGATTCAGAGCGCAACAAACTTTCACAAACGCTGGCATCCAGCGGTCTCGATGAGATTACGCTTATGCCCTTTATGGAGCAATATTTGCCGGATAAACTCTTTTTCAGATTCAGCAGCATTAATGAAGAGATGAGAAATTTTTTAATCGTCCTTTCGGAACAAGGCATTGATCTCGGTCTTGAACCGGAGGAAACCGCAAAAATCGTATATTACTTAGGCCCCGGCGCAGACCTTCGTGACCAGAGCCTGCCCTGGCAGATTGGAATGGCCGTTTTCGGAACTCTTGCCGAGTTTGCCCTCCAAAATCAGCAAGCCCTCTTGCGCAACGAAGAAACCCGTAAAATTATTGCAAAGGTACTTGAACGTTTAGTTACTGCCGATTTTTTTGCAGTTGCTTCTGGTCGGGCACTGGCTCAACATATATTAAAAGCAACACTAAACGGTGTTGTTGATGCGCGAGATATTGTGGATGGAGACAACCCCTGGCTTGAATCGGTTTTACAGGCACTGGCCGATGCGCGTGCTGCCCAGCCGGCCGAAATGCAGGATGAGTATATACTGGGGCTGATATACGGACGAGGCTATAAGGGCTTTATTGCTGAGCTTGTCGAGCAAGGGGCAGAAATTTTCGGTAGCGAAGAATCCGAAAGCTATCAAAAGGTGCTGGCCGAAGTACTATTCGAAGCATCGAACAAAATCCGTGATCTTCCGGAAGGAAATGATTTTAAGTCTTTCTTCGATGACCATTGGGCCGATCTTGCCAGAGCCGGCCTCAGATCTGTCGCTCAGCATGGGCCTGTGCTCTTAGACGGTACTCAGCCAATACTGAAGGAAGCTCTGACAGGAGCCGTTAGCGCTCTTGCAGAGAGCAAGGGAAGAAGCCTTTTTACACAAGAAATACTCATTAACGCTACCGAAGCCGCCATCCTGGCAGTAGCGGCCAAGCCAGAGCTGTTCGGCACCGGAAAAGTAAACGACTGGATGAAAGACTTTTACGGGGCTTTTGGTAAAATGGTAAGAGAAACCGGTATTCAAGGCGTTATTAACCCGGTCGGACTTCAAAGAATCCTGCTAAGTGCTATTGATACTCTTGCAGATTTCCCTGAACTAATAATAGATCAGCCTGGACTGCCCCAGGATATAATAAGGAATCTGCTGAAAAAAATCGGCAGTGTGAACCGGATGGATGCAGAATCACTTGGCACGGCAGTAGTTGATAGCGTTCTGATGGCCATCGCAGAAAATCCTGCACTCATTATTAGCGATACTGGTGTAATTGAAAGTGCTTTTGCAGAGGTGGCTGGTGATTTTGCCGCCAACATTGCCTCAAAGGTTCGTACCCGGTCAATTTCCAAACTTCAGGGTGCCGATCTGATCACTGCCGGAACAGCAGCAATCGCCGCTAATCCTCACCTGTTCTCCGGGCTTGAATCGCAACTTTCCACCCTGCTTGTTGATCAGGTTTTAAAGGTAACTGCCGAAGACCCATATAAACTTATCGCTGGAGCTGCGCTGGTTTCACTTACAGAAACAGTTCTCAGTCTTATAGCTACACGAGGGGTTGCCTTGCTGGATGGCAGCAATGCTTCGGCACTGGCAGAACGCATTGGTGTGGTCATCAAATCGGTTCTTGAGATGGCGGCAAAAGAATTGGGTCGTCAGGTCGATTTGCGCACAATACCAATGGTCGTATCAGGCATTCTCTATGCCTGGGCATACGGAGAATTGGATTGTATCGATCCCGAAGAGGCGGTGTTTCAGAAACTTTTTACACAATTAGCAGCTCATCACTCACGGTTTGCGGCCTGATAAAAAGCCTGTGTGCCTGAATCAAACTGACAATCAGGGAGGAAAAGAAATGATAATAAACCGATTGTTTCGTCAGTATAAATGGATTGTAATATTTGCTGTTTGTCTCAGCTTGGTCGGGTGCCTCACCGCCCCCCAGGTCAGAACTATTGTAGAGGAGTCAAACGCAAAACTACTGGATACGGCTTTGACCCAATCCAGGCTCTTAGCTCTGGACCGTGATTCGGAAGCAATCGCTGCCGGTATTTCCGACTCTAAAGAATTTGATAAACTCATTAATAGAATCCATGAGTTTATAGAAAATAACCAAGATGTTCCCAAAACAATAAACCCGCTTAGGATAAGGCTGGGTGTCCTGTATATGTTAAATGGCAAACCCGTGCTGGCAAAAACTGCCTTTGAAAGCGCAGAGGCCGTCCATTTGGTGAACGAAAGGGATAAATTTCTGAAAGAACACAGCGATGATCTTATATGGTGGTATGCAGAAGAAAAAGGTCAACTCAGGACCGAAGCCGGCAAGAAAAGAGGGGTCGAGTTTTTAAATAAAGTTTCGGCTAAAGAGTTAAGCACCACTGAGCTGAGAGCGTTTTTTGAACAGGTGCGCGCCAATGTGGCAGCCGAGGTGGTCGGGCAAATAAATTTGACGGATGATCCTGAGAAGTTCCGCCCGGTCATCAATGATGTCATTAGCAGCTATACTGAGCACTGGGACCCGAATCACAGGGAAGATATTAAATACATCCGCAAGAGCATGAAGCAATCGTGTGTGACAGCGGACTTTAAAACTAATTTTTTCCTGGAGCCAGAGAAAGCCGCGGCAATTGAGAAAATGGTTACAGACAATGGTGTGGAAATTTTCAAAATGTATCCGACCGTTTTTTGCACGGTCGAAACCATTCAAAAACGCTGGCGGATAGTTTCCAGAGAACCCCTTAAAACACCTGTCTGGATTAAATGCACTGCAATCGACGATAATTCTATTGTCTGCGATGGAAATTAAACCGGCGGGCTAACAAGTGCTTTGTGGCCAAAGATCAGCGAATAGTATTGTGAGCTGATTTCAAAGCGGGACGTTTTGAAATCAGCTCATTTGATTAATGGTGCAAAGATTTAAATTTTCTGAGTTTAGATCTGTTCTGAAAAGAAATTTTATTATTTTATAACCCTACTGCCGAAAGGAGAAAAAATGGGAAAATTTTTATTTGTTCTTACACGCGGCATGGAAGATCCAACCCGTGTAACTCGTGCATTACAATTGGCAAAGGTAGCAAAGGAAACTGGGCATGAAGTAAATATCTTCTTAACTGATGATGCTGCTTTTCTTGTCAAACATGGCATGATTGACAATATAGTTGCTCCGACCGGAGATGAGGCCTTATCTCATTATCAATATTTGATTCAAAATAAAGTGCCGATTTATGTTTGTCTTCCCTGTGCAAAGAGTCGTCAGGTTGATGAAAAAGATGTTGATGAAACTGTTCAGTTTGTCGGGGCGCCAAAGCTTTTTGAGCTGTCTGAAAATTCCAGTATTTTTACATTTTGACCATTTTCTGGCCAAAGGTTGGCGGCTTTGAACAAAGTCCACAAATCGGCATACAGGATAATCCCGAATCGTAGTTCGGGACAGGTGCCGATATGCAGAACATATCGATGATGCAAGATTGTGTGTCAAGTCCGGAAAGACAAAACCGGGGTTTCACGTCTTTTCTCTAGTGGGGTAGAAGCACTGACCCAAGACGAAAACAGAACTGCTAAAATCGGATAATATTACTTTGAATAATAATACATTTTCGGACGTCAATACTCTAAAGACGATTTTTTACTGGACAGGATTATCTTTATTTCTTGTGCTTGAATTATGGCTTTCCTACCGGCAGAATAGCGTATCCAAGTTCAGGCGCTGGTTGGCAAATGTACCACTTTCTGTCATCAATGGTTCAATTTATTATCTAATATATTTTTCTGTTCTTTCAGGTATTATGCTTCAGGCAAAAAACCATCAACTCGGTCTTTTAAATTCCTTAGCCATGCCGGACTGGCTGAAAATGGTTTCCGGAATTTTGATACTTGATTTATTCTTATATGTTTGGCACCTGCTTAACCATGTTGTACCGCTTTTCTGGCGTTTCCATCGGGTACATCACTCAGATATGAATATGGATGTATCTACCGCCAGCCGTTTTCACATCGGCGAACTTCTTATGTCCGGCCTGGTGCGTATGATGGTTGTATATTCATTCGGCATAACTTTTATTACTTATATGCTTTTTGAAATACTGGTGAATTTATCCATACAGTTTCATCACAGCAGTATAAGGATAAATCCTATTTTTGAAAAATTCTGGGTTATATTGTTTATACCACCTTCGATGCACCGCGTGCACCATTCTGTAAAAATAAAAGAACGCGACTCCAATTACGGAGTTTTGTTTTCTTTCTGGGATCGGTTTTTCGGCACATTAACCTGGGGCATAGATCAGTCGCGCATATTAATCGGTATCGGCTCACACAGAAATTTTGAAAAGCTCGGCTTCTGGCATATATGGCTTATGCCTTTTACCAGAAAAACCAAATAACCGAGCCAATTGCAAAACGTCCCATTTTGGCCGATCTCTGCGTTGGGCGAAAATTTTAATCCTCGAAATACTCCATGTATTCCTGCGGTTAAAATTTTCACCCGCCTTGACCTTGACCAAACTGAAACGTTTTGAAACTGGCTCAACTGTTTAGATTTTCGCATAAAGGGGATTAATTATGAACTGGAAAAATCTATTTACTCCGGTAAAAAATATGGATTCCAATGAGGCCAAGAAATATATGGACACGCACGCCTCTGATTCTTACCAGCTTCTTGATGTCCGTCAGCCGGAAGAGTATAAGGGAGAACATATTCCCGGCGCTCTTCTTATTCCCCTTCCAAACCTGCCTGACAGGATATCCGAACTGGATAGTGGCAAACCCACCCTTGTATATTGCGCTATAGGGGGCCGCAGCAGGGCTGCCGCCCAGCTGATTTCCGGCAAGGGTTTTAATGAGGTCTATAATCTTGCAGGTGGAATCAAAGCATGGAACAACCCTAAAGCAACCGGTTCTCCTGAAGAAGGGCTTGAGCTTGTCGGCGGACTATTTGGCAGAGAAAAAGAGTACAGTGATGCATTTCATCTTGCGTATGCCATGGAAAAAGGTTTGCAGCTTTTTTATCATAATCTTGCAGACAAAGATCCGGATGAAAGCAATAAAAAATTGTTCAACCGTCTTGCCGAGTTTGAGAACAAGCATATGCTCCGTCTGGTTGAAGAATACCAGGCAGATACCGGAGACAAATCCGAAAGCACTAAAGAAGATTTCGCTGCAGGCAATATTCATGAAGGCATCATGGAAGGCGGTTCCGTAAGCAAATTTTTACAAAAAGCGGAAGCGGGCTTTGACAGGACGGCTTCAATTATTGATTTTGCCATGTCACTGGAAGCTCAGGCTCTCGACCTGTATAGCAGAATGGCTAAAATCAGTGATAAGATCCAGGTGCATGATTTCTTTTTGCGGCTTGCAGATGAAGAAAAAACGCATCTTAATTACCTTGCAAAAGAGATGGATAGTATACTCGAAAAGAAATAATAGCGAGCCAATTGCAAAACGTTCCACTTTGGCTGATCTCAGCGTTGGGCTCAAATTTTACACGCGATGAAGCCTATAGCTATACTCGAAATACCCCAAGTATTCCTGTGGTTAAAATCTTCGTCCGTGTTGACCTTGACCAAACTGAAACGTTTAGAAACTGTTTCTATCATTAACCCAAGTTCGACAAAAGTTGGTAAAAATCTGTTAATTTTAGCGTTTAGATATTTATAAATTATTGATATTATTGTATCAGATACGTAGAAAAGCCAATGTAGTGACTGAATATATAAAATACTGCTTGACATGGATCGGGATAGCTTCTATACTTGGGCCATGTTTATCCGGGAAACTGTCAAATCTAAAAAAGGTAAAAAATATATCCAGCATCAGTTGGTGGAATCGGTCCGCACTCCTAATGGTCCCAGGCAAACTCTTATATTGAATCTGGGTTTTCTGGACTTACCTAAAGATAAATGGAAAGAGCTGGCTAATACCATTGAAAGCGAGCTTCATAAACAAGAAAGACTATTTCCAACAGATCCTGAGATTGAAACGCTTGCCGGGCATTATTCCAAAGTAATCATCAAAGAACAGCTCCTTCATGCAGGAAGAAATAAAACAGCTTTCGATCTGCCCCCTCTGTATGAAAGGGTTGACATTCACTCGGTTTCAACAACCGATGTTAAAACCATAGGTGCTGAACATGTTGCTGCAAGCGGTTTACAGGAATACGGGTTTGATAAAATATTAAAGGATCTCGGGTTCAGTGATAAAGAGATTGATTATGCGAAGATGTTGATTGTCGCCAGGCTTGTTCATCCGTCAAGTGAAAGAGAGACGGCAATATGGATCAATGAAAACAGCGCTATATGTGAACTGATAAATACAAATGCGGTTGTTTACGACAATGCATTACACCGGGTCGCCTGTTTATTGCTGGGACATCATAAAACGATTGAGCAAAGGTTATCTCAAACAGCAAGAGGGCTTTTTGATTTAAAAGAAACAGTTATTTTATACGATCTGACCAACACTTATTTTGAAGGGAGCAAGCGTGTAAGCCAATTATCCAAACCCGGCAAATCCAAGGAGCGCCGGAATGACCGGCCGTTGGTGACACTGGCATTAACTATTGATGAAGACGGCTTTCCCAAACAAAGCAAAATATTGGAAGGTAATATATCCGAACCGCAGACATTGGAAGGCATGTTAAATGATCTGGCTAAAACAGACGGAGGACAAAAAACGATTGTCATCGATGCCGGCATTGCGTCTGAGAAGAACATCGAAATCATAAAACAAAAGGGTTTTAAATATGTTGCCGTATCCAGAAAGAAAACTTACAGCGATGTTTTTTGGGATGGCAGTGTTGAAAAGAATTTGAAACTTTCGGATGGAGAAACCAAACTGAAAGTAAAATTGTTTGAAAAAGACGGAGAAGCCTTTCTTCTTTGTCATAGCATTGAAAAGGAGTTGAAGGAAAAAGCAATCCTTAATAAGAAAACCGATAGATTTGAACAGGAATTAAAAAAGTTGAAAGAGGGTTTATCAAAGAAGGGGGCGCAAAGAAAATGCGAAAGCGTTATTGAAAGAGTCGGCAGGCTCAAGGAACGATATGGTGTCGGCAGTCTTTACGATATAACCGTTGAGAGTGCCGTTGGGAAAGTAAAGCAAATCGATTACATCAAAAATTCCAACGGCAAGGCGAAAGAAATAAAAGTCGGGGAATATGTCCTTCGGACGAATCGCATTGATCTTTCGGAAGAAGAGATTTCGAAAATTCATAGGTCTCTGACAACTATAGAAGATAGTTTCAGGAGCATGAAATCTCATTTAGGCTTAA
>JAHIFE010000216.1 GCA_018901125.1 Pseudomonadota bacterium
AGTGACTCGATGGGAAGGACGATACTGTTCAAGAAGTGGAAGTCAACACAGACATATTCGTTAAAGGCAAGGATATGTCAGCTTCCCCGGGGTCTGAGACCATGGCATGTTTGACATCAGGATTGAACGGAAACCCGGGAGACCCTGTGCCCCTTTCGAAACTATCGAGAGTATGCCGGACAACTGAAGAGGTAGGAAGGCAAATGTGGCATAGGGAGTCGGATAGCCTAATAGTACCGATGAAGGCGGGTAATGCTGCTGGAGGGAAGGAGGCTACACAGGGGAGCGCTTTGTATGGCTGCGATAATGTGGCACCACCGGGAAACCAGGTGGCAAGGGAGAAAGCAAATAGTCAGCGTACAGCATTGGAAGAACCCAGTCTGCTCGACTAAGTGATTTAATGCAATTAATCACAGATCAAGGTTTGACCCAACACCCATGAACCAAAACCCAAACCTGACCCTAAACCCCCTGGAGATATTTATCAAGAGGATGATTAAGTTTGAAACAAAGCAGACACTACCAGCAAAGGCGGAATTACATTGCCCACATAGAAGGGCTTGTCAAAAATCTAATTTCTATGATTTGATCAATTATAAGAAAACGAAAATATAATGAAAAGCGAAGTATTATCTCTTATCATTTGTAATGTTGCATTTTTTATGGTTGTTTTTCAGGCCAATAAAGATTTTGGGAAGTTAGAAGGAAAAAATTACAACATCCATGTTTTTCTTTCTTGGCTGTTACTTATTTCACATAATAGCGGTTTTAGGGTTTTGGGATGGGCTTGTGGTCATCCTGAATCCATTCTTGCAAAAATTTTTATCCCTATAGGGCCCCTACCAGATTGGTATAATTTGTCATCATGGGCAGGGGGTTTATTTGGTAGCATTATCGCTATTGTGATAGCCTTCGCTTTAATAAGAAGAAAGGAGAGAGCAAGGCAATGGTTGCTGAGACTTATCCCTATTTTATTTCTATTCGACTTAACTGAATCATTAAAAGGTTTTTATATTAAAGATAACGCTAAAGTAACCACCTTATTTATTGCAATAATAATGGTTGGATTACTTCCGGCGATACTCTATTGCATAATGTATGTCTTCTACAGTAAAGATAAAGTTAAAAATTACATATTCCGCAGCCAGCCGTGTAGTAAATTCCATGAGAATACGGATTCAAAATGAGCCTGAGGTGGCAAAAAAATACAATCAAACTAAATCAATAATCAAGATCTGACACCAATATTTTCTGATGAAATAGGCCGTGTAAAGAGCATGACCAAAACTATCACCGGTGACAATGTGCCCCGAACCACCACCTTCGGGTATGATCTGGCCGGTAAGCAGAATCACATCGGGTATCCGGACGGGTTTCAGTTGTATTATGCATATTATCCCGGAACCGGGTTGCTGCATACTGCCAATGGTGGGGATATGGTTCAATATGCCGCTTTATCCGACTATAAAGCCTGGGGAAAGCCGGGGAAAATGTCCCATGGCAACCTGACCAGAACAGAATATGATTATGACCCGGAATCCATGCGCCTGGCAGGAATCACCACCTACGACCCAAGTGACTTACCTGCAAATTATATTCAGGAAAGACTGTACACCTACACCCCCGCAGGAGATGTGGAAACCCTCTCTGATGTCAAGGACAGCAACACCATTTTCTATTACAGTTACGACGGCCTGCACATATCGGTGTCAGATCTTGATTATTGATTAAAAAGATTGACAAAGGAATGCTTTTTTCATATTGAAGAATCATGGGCAGACCCTGGAGAATAGAATATGAGGGCGGGCTTTATCATGTATTGGCCCGAGGGAATGAAAGGAAGGATATCTTTCAGGATGATCGGGATCGCCTGAGTTTTCTGAAAGCCCTTGGGGAAATGGCGGAGCGGTACGGGGTTGATGTTTTCGCCTATGTATTAATGGACAACCACTATCATCTGCTATTAAGAACCAACCATGCCAATCTATCCAAAGCCATGCAAT
>JAHIFE010000217.1 GCA_018901125.1 Pseudomonadota bacterium
AAGTAGAAAAATTAAGAGGAAGAGTTGACGTCCGGTCATTTGCTGATAAAGGCGCAACATTTTACATCCGCTTGCCGCTTACTCTGGCGATTGTAGACGGAATGATAGTTAAAGTGGCAAATGAAAGGTTTATTATTCCGACTCTAAATATTCAGGAATCATTCCGTCCCCAGAAAAAAGAATATTTTACAGTAAAAGGAGAGGGAGAGGTTATAAAAGTAAGAAATAGTTTGATTCCACTGATCAGGCTTGACCGTCTTCTTGGGCTGAACACAGAAAGTACTTCCGGACAACCCAAAGCAGAACCATGGGAAAAGCTTGTTGTTGTTGTTGAGAATCAGGAGAAGAAAAAATGCCTGCTGGTGGACGAATTGATTAACCGGGAAGAAGTTGTTATCAAAAGCATGGGTGGGTGGCTTAAAGACATCAAAGGAATAGCCGGCTCAGTGATTATGGGCGATGGGAGAGTCGGACTTATTCTTGATATAGGAAGTATTTTTCAGATGGTATCGAGGGAATCATAATGAATATTGTTGTCGGCGTCGGTGACATGAAAGTAAGCAATGATCCTGATGCAGTGCTGGTTACATACGCTCTGGGTTCATGTATAGGAATAGGGATATATGATCCTGTTGCAAAAGTTGGCGGGGTTCTTCATTACATGTTGCCCGACTCCGAGATTGATCCGGAGAAGGCCAAAAAAAATCCTTTTATGTTTGGCAACACCGGTATACCACTTCTTTTTAAAGAAACTTACAAGTTTGGAGCTGCAAAAAACCGCTTGAAAGTCCTGGTATTAGGTGGGGCTCAGATTCTTGATCAAAATGGGCTTTTTAATATCGGAAAGCGTAACCATACAGTTCTTAGAAAAATGTTCTGGAAAAATAACATAATTGTAGATTTTGAAGAGGTGGGAGGTACCGTGAACAGGACAATAAAACTCGAAGTAAAAACCGGTGAAGCCATTATGAAAGTATGCGGAACAGAGGTGAGAAGAATACCATGGATTTAGAAAAAATTATAAAAAATATTGATTCTCTAAGTCCTGTTTCCTCTACAGGAACAAAAATTATGGAGATTATTTCCAACCCTGACAGCTCTCTTGGTGAGATTGTAGAAGTTATCCAATACGACCAAAGCATGACTGCCAATCTGCTGAAAATATGCAATTCATCTTTCTTTGCTTTGAGAGAAAAAGTTGTATCGGTACGACAGGCGGTTTCCTATTTGGGAATGAATAATATAGCCAATATTGTGATAATGGGAAATTTTTCTAAAAACTTCAATACTTCCCAGGATGGTTATGGTCTGAATGAAGGCGAATTATGGAAGTATTCGGTTTCTTCCGCAGTTATAGCCCAGGGTTTGGCAGAAAAACGGAATGTTAAAAACATTCCCCGCCTTTTTACTTCTGCATTATTGAAAGATATCGGCAAGGTTGTATTAAGCAATTACGTCCAGGATGCGTTTAAAGAAATAGAACTAAAAGTACAAGAAGATGGAATGACTTTTTTGCAAGCGGAAAGAGAAGTTCTTGGAATTGATCACGCAGAATTAGGTGCTATGGTAGCTGAAAAATGGAATTTTAATCCTGAAATGGTGTTTGTTATCAGGAACCATCATAATCCAATAAATATTCTGATACAGGATAATCCATCTATTCCAATAATTTATCTGGCCGATTCAATATGTATGATGATAGGAATAGGCGGGGGGTCGGATGGACTGGCTTACAAGTACTATCAGGAAGTTGTAGACAGGTTGAACTTTACTGAAGTTGAGTTGCAAAAAACCATCGCTGATTTCTGGGAAAAAACCAAAGCTGTTGAAGAGATGGTTACTTTGTCAGGAGGACGTTGAAAATGGCATTTAATGTTCTGATCGTTGACGATTCTTCGTCAATGCGGGCAGTTATAAAAAAAGTCATTAAAGCTTCCGGCTTTAATGTAGGCAATTATTTTGAAGCTGGAGACGGAATTGAAGGCTTGAAAATACTTGAAAATGATTGGATAGATCTTGTTTTGAGCGACATCAATATGCCAAATATGGACGGCATGTTATTTTTATCTGAAATGAAAAAAAATGAGCTATTCAGTTCAATTCCGGTTGTAATGATTACAACTGAAGGAAGTGAAGCAAAAATCCAGGAAGCGATAAGACTGGGGTCAAGCGGATATATTAAAAAACCGTTTTCTCCGGTGGATATAAAGAACATTTTGAGCAGATTAATGGGAGAGGAGGTCTCTGATGTCAGGGGAAATGATGACAGCGATGAAACAGGCGATTTCTGAAGTAATGGAAAAAATGTTTTTTATGCCTGTGCAGATCAACGATAAACCTGGAACTTTAAGCGAATGGTTTTCAAGCGAAGAACCAATAATTGGCGCTACTCTTAGTTTTACAGGCATTCAGTCAGGTTATTCGTATCTTCTTATTCCGGCGGGAGCCGCCAGGGAATTAACTGCCAATTTTTTAGGATATTCAGAAGATACTATAAGCGAAAAACACGAGAGGGATACGGTAAAAGAGGCTCTGAATATGATTGTAGGCTATATGTTGTCACAATTTGAAGATGCCTTTAAGCTCGGTATACCGCAATATATCAATGAAAGCGATTTTATGGCTAAACGGCTTGAAGGCGATTATAATGGCGCCTTTTCCGTCAAGACGTATGGCAATTGCATTGCAGCCGGTCTTATAATGAATATGCCCTTACAATAAAAGGGGTTTATCCTATGGGAAAACCAATAAAAGTATTAATTGTCGATGATTCGGCTGTAGTAAGAAAAGTCTTTTCGGAAGAACTTTCGAAAGAATCCGATTTAGAAGTAGTCGGAACAGCGCCTGATCCTTATGTGGCTAGAGACAAAATTTTAAAACTGAATCCCGATGTTGTCACATTAGATATTGAAATGCCCAGAATGGACGGACTTAGCTTCCTTAAAAAGTTGATGCGTTATTATCCATTGCCAGTGATAATCGTAAGTTCATTAACTCCAAAAGGTGGAAAAATGGCTTTGGAAGCTTTATCCATCGGAGCTCTTGAAGTAATTTCAAAACCGTCCGGCGCATATTCAGTGGGAGAGATGAGCGTTCAGCTGATTGACAAAATCAGGGCTGTGGCCGGAATCAAGGTAAATCCCTCCAAATTCGCTAGCAATGATACCAATGTACAAGGTAAAAAGACGACAAAAGCTCTTACCGAAACGACCAACAAGATTATAGCGATCGGCGCTTCAACAGGAGGAACGGAAGCATTAAAGGTTGTATTGACGTCAATGCCTCCAAACGCACCGGGAATTCTTATCGTACAGCATATGCCGGCACATTTTACCACTTCTTTTGCAGAAAGGCTGAATGAATTAAGCTCCATTACTGTAAAGGAGGCTGCTGACGGAGATTCATTGGTAAACGGAATTGCATTAATAGCACCGGGAAACTTTCATATGCTGTTAAAAAAAAGCGGAGCAAGGTATTATGTTCAGGTTAAAACCGGTCCGCTTGTTCATCACCAGCGACCAGCCGTAGATGTTTTATTTTATTCCGTAGCCGAATATGCCGGGAGCAATGCTGCCGGAGTGATCCTGACAGGTATGGGCCATGATGGTGCAAATGGATTATTGAAAATGCGTGAAGCCGGGGCACGGACTATTGCACAAGACGAAAACAGCTGCATTATTTTCGGGATGCCGAAGGAAGCTATAAAATTAGGTGCTGCAGAAAAAGTTGTCCCTTTGAAGGATATAAAAACAACAGTGCTGAATATGATTGTCAGAGAAAAATAGGATATTGAAAGAGAGGATAACTGCATGACAAAACATCTGGAAGATCAAATCTACAGGATTGTTGAAGGAAAACTTTCGGTTGAGGAAACAAAACAAATCATACACTTTATCTCTAATATAAGTGACGGCAGTTTATATGAAGATGAGCAATTTTTTCACGAGATTGCATCCGGAATGAGCGGTGCTATCAAAGAGCTGGCTTTGCTTATTATTGATTTCAGAAGAGACTTAAGATCAAAAATTGACCCCGGGTTGACCGATATGACAACAAAACATATACCCGAGGCATCCGATCAGCTTGAGGGCATCATAGATACTACCGAAAAGGCCGCTAACAAAATTATGGACAACCTGGAATTGCTGCAGGAACAGACAGCAAAAATGGAAAGCGTTATAGCCTCTTTAAAATCCGGGAAACTTAAGGTGCCGGCAGATGAAGTTAACTACACTGAGGTGGAAATCGACCAGCGAACTATAGAGACGCTGGACCCTCTTATTAAATACGCGGAATCAAGTATTAAGAACTACGATACATTAACAACGGATATATTTGTTCATATGAGCTTTCAGGATTTGACCGGACAGCGGATTAAAAAAATTATGACTCTTGTTAAACAGATGGAAGAAAAATTGAAAAGCATGCTGGTTTGTTTTGGAATAAAGCTTTCCGCAAAGGAAAAAAATCCGGATATATCGGGTGAAGAATTGCAAAAATTTGTAGACGAAAAAGTTTCTGAACTGGCTGGACCGCAGAAAGAAGGCCAGGGAATGGACCAGACGGATATAGACGATATTCTGGCAAATATTTGAGACTATTCCAGAGGCAAAGATTAAGAATATATAGATTTAATCACAATGAGATATGGAGGTTGTTTTATCATGGATTTAAATATGAAGGTTCTTGTTGTTGACGATTTTGCTACAATGAGAAGAATTGTTAAGAACATTTTAAAGCAGATCGGATTTAGCAATATCCTTGAGGCAGAAGATGGGAAAAGTGCTTTAAAGATGTTGCAGAATGATAAATTTGATCTGATCATGTGCGACTGGAATATGCCGGAAATGCCTGGGATAGAATTGTTGGCAAAGATTAGATCCGATGAGCAATTAAAGAAAATACCCTTTGTGATGGTTACAGCAGAGGCCCAGAAAAATAACATTATAGATGCTGTCAAAGCAGGAGTAAGCAGTTATATTGTTAAGCCCTTTACTGCTGAAACCGTAGACCAGAAACTAAAGAAAATATTTAATTGATTCTTATATCCGGCCAATACTGTTATTTTGCAGAAAGGAAAGGGGTATTATTATATCACAAGGAATTAAAAATGTTTATTTGGTTGATTTTTTGTAATATATATGACAAAAGAGAGGTAAAGCAATGGATATAAAACAGATAGAACAGCCGGGCCAAATTCGGCAGTCAGCCTTTAACAGAATAACGAAAGATAAGGATTTTAAGCAAGTCTTTGATCGCAAGCTTTCCGAAATAAACAAGGTTGCTCTACCAACTTTATCAGATCATGAAACAGATGTGATTGATCATAGTGATAAGGTGCTTAATCTTCTTGATGATTATGCAAATAAATTGAATAATCCGCTAAAGACATTAAAAGAAATTGAACCGGTTGTTTATAGCATAGAAAATGAGATGAACCTTGTTGAATCAAAGGCAGCCGATATTGTTCCTAAGAACGGAGAAATTGAACAATTTGTCAGAGCTCTTTCGGTCACAGCGCATGTTGCCGTTATGAAGTTTCAACGTGGAGATTATGTATAGTTAGTTAGCATGCATGTGTTCTATTTGACCTGGGATTTTTTAAATAAGTTGATCTTTTTTAATTTTATTATATTTTTCCATTCTATTTTTCTTAAGGAAAAGCCCTGTTTATATCAAAACGGATTTATATTTTAATGTCCTGCCACGATTTTAATTTTTAGTCGTTTAATAATAATGAGCCACTTTAAAAACGTTTCAGTTTGGTCAAGGTCAAGGCGGGTGAAAATTTTAACCGCAGGAATACATGGGGTATTTCGAGGATGAAAATTTTCGCCCAACGCAGAGATCGGCCAAAATGGGACGTTTTGAAACTGGCTCTAATGTTTACTATTTTATCGTGTTTTTATATCAGAAAGGCAGTATGATATGGAAAATATTTTGATTATAGATGATAATCTTGTTGAGGCAGAATTAATAGTAAATATCTTAAAAGAGAAAGGCTACGAATCGACGTTTGCTCCAGATGGGGCTTCGGGGATCAAAGAGCTGGATACTAACCATTATGATCTTGTTTTAACCGACCTGATGATGCCCGACGTTGATGGAATGGCTGTACTTAACCATGTTGTATCTAAATTTCCTAAAACAAAGTGCATCATTTTAACCGGCCACGCAACCATCAAGGGTTCGGTAGATGCTATCAAGCAGGGTGCTTTTGATTATATAACTAAACCAATCGCATCGGTTGAACTCCTTATGGTTGTTGAGAAAGCCGTCGAATTCAAATGCCTTGAGGAAGAAAATATCCGCCTCAAAAAACAGTTAAAAAAAAGATATTCATATACTAATATTATCGGCACCAGCAAAATTATGGATAACATCTTCAGCCTGATTGATAAAATAGCTGATACGGATGTTTCAGTTCTTATTCAAGGGCCTAGCGGCACAGGCAAGGAATTGATAGCAAGGGCTATTCATTATGAAAGCTACAGGAGCGAAAAACCCCTGGTTGTTATTAATTGCGGCGCTATTCCGGAAGCATTGCTGGAAAGTGAGCTTTTCGGACATGAAAAAGGTGCATTCACAGGAGCTTATAAAATCAGAATCGGCCGCTTTGAAATGGCAAACGGCGGAACTATATTTTTAGATGAAGTAGGCGAAATGAGTCCGGCATTACAGGTAAAACTTTTAAGAGTGCTTCAGGATCAGCGTTTTGAAAGAGTTGGCGGAACCAAAACCATTCATACTGATGTTCGTATTATTGCAGCCACAAATAAAAACTTATCCACAGCAATTAATAACAACACATTCAGAGAAGATCTATATTACAGGTTAAATGTTATCTCAATAAAAGTGCCTTCCTTAAAACAGCGAAAATCCGATATTCCCTTGCTTATTAACTATTTCTTAAAAAAATTTCAGAAAAAAGAGACCGATATTATCACCGGATTTAATCCGGAAGCAATGGATGCAATGCTTGCTTATAACTGGCCCGGTAATGTAAGAGAGCTTGAAAATGTAATCAAGCGCATAATTGTCCTTTGCGATAAGCATGTGGTTGAGTTTGATGATCTTCCGGAACATATACAACAGATAGAAATAACATTTCCCAAAGGCGATACGGCTCCGGCGCTAGACGGGGTTGTTTCCTTTGATATCGCTGTTCAGGATTACGAAAGAAGGCTTATAATGGAAGCTCTTGAAAAGAGCGATGGAATTAAAGCAAAGGCTGCAAAACTTTTGAATATTAAAAGAACAACTCTTGTTGAAAAAATGAAAAAACAGAATTTTTCCAAATCAGCCTGCGCCTAAACAGGCTGAAGATTATTTTCAATATTTGCCCATCTGTTTACGCAATAAGTTTTCTCGTCAAAATAATGGCATCTTCCATATATTGCCATCCAACAAACTTTACCCCAACAATTAGAAATCATTATATAACATTGATCGGCTATAGCTAATAATATGCCATATGCTATTGGCATAAGAATTGCTGTAAACAGGAACTATGCGAATCCTTTTTATCTACAGAATCCTGTTTATTATTATGGCGTTTACATTTACAGGCCTTCCGTATTCTTTCGCAGTTTCCGGTAACAGTTTTGTTTCCGTTTTAGACGATACCCGAAAAGAAGTTGTTTCGATTTCTACAACTGGAAATGAAAAAGAAATAACTCTTACCGTTCAAAGCGGCAAAACATTGACGGTAAAGAATACTATGGTTTTGGATTCACCACCTAGGATTATTTATGATATCCCATATAATGGAGCTTCATTTCAATCCATAAACAATACTTTAACAAACCAGCTCTTAAAAAGTATACGTGTAGGATACCATTCCGGTGATATCAGGATGGTGCTGGATATTAATGGGACAGGCATACCAAAATTTACACATCGCGTAAACAATCATGAACTAATTATCATGGTAACATCAATCAAAAAGGGCAATGACAAAGAAACAAACGAGAAGGGAAGCACGCCGCAGAATAATTCGAAAATATCCGGCATATCTTCATCTAAAGAAAATAATCATATAAATTCAAACAAAGAATTAGCTGACGATAATCTTAAAGAAACAGCAGCGGTCGTTCAAGAACAGAAGCCGAAATACATTATCCCCGAAAACAAATCAGACTATGACACAGCAGAATTATTGCAAAAAAAAATGACCGGGCTTGAACAAAATGACAGCAGTGAAGAAGCAGAGCTTTTTCTAAAAGGGGTTAATGCTTATAATGACAATGATTTCCAGAAAGCTACTGAACACCTTAAGAATCTTATAAAAACATATCCAATGGGAAAATATTCGGAGAAAGCGTATTTTTTACTGTCAAAGTCCTTTGAACAACTTTACACGAAAACTTCTTCCGAACATTTTTCAACAATTAAAAACTCCTTTGATGATGCCATTTATAAGTTTCCATCTTCAATATTTGCTCCTGATGCCCTGCTGTCAGCGGGAAACCTTTGTCTGAAAACCAACAATTTCAGTGAAGCTATAGCATACTATAACCGTGTTATCAAAAATAACTATGACTCTTTTACTACAGTCAGAGCATTATTGCAAAAAGGCGAGGCTCTAAGTCAAAAGGGAAAATACGCTGAGGCAATTTCTACATACGAGAATATAATTCAAGACAATGGCGCTTGTTTCGGAAAAACGGAAGCACAGCTTGGAATTGCAAAAGCGCTTTTTGAGATGAACAGTTTTAATAAATCCATCACCCTGCTGACTGGTATAGAAAAAGAAACTGAAAACATATACCGCTATCCTGATATTTCATTATATCTCGGCTATAATTACTATCAGATGGGAAATTACAACGCAGCAATAAATATGCTTTTCAGGTTTTACAATATATATCCGAATAGCAAGGCAAACCATCTGGTATTAAGCAAAATCGGAGATGCATACAGAGCAATAAATTTGCCCGATGCTGCGTCAAAAATATATAAGCTGGTTTTTGATCAATTCCCACAAACAGAAGGCGCACTTATCAGTCTTACCCGTATTGCGGAGCAACAGGAAAGCGGAGAACTGAAAAAAGGAAATAATTTTATCCCCTTTACAAATCCCGGGGAAAAACTATCTTCACCTCATAAAATTTATGAAATGGTTATTAGCGAATACTCGAAAAAAGACAGTAAAAACCCCATGCTTGAGTATACTCTTCTTAAACAGGCTCTTCTTTACAAAAAAGAAAATAACTACGCAAAAAGCATGGAAGTATTAGAGTACCTTTTAAAAAATTATCCTTCATCAAAACTACACCCTGAAATCATATATGCTTTAACTGATAATTTTGAAAAGATTGTTAAAGACAGGAATAATATTGAAGAAAATAAAGCGGCTTACATAGATATAATAAACATTTATCTTAGGGAAAAAAATATTATACGCCGACTTGCTTCTTCAAAGACCTTATTAGCAATTTCATTGGCATGTATAAACCTGGGTCTTGAAGATATGGCTTCAGAGCTGCTCCTGGAGGCAGATACTGTCTTTCCGGATAAAGAAAAACCCAATGAACTTCTTTTCTATCTTGGAAAATATTTAGTTAAAAATGGGCAGCAAGAAAAGGGCTTAAAAAGTTTGGACACCCTGACTTCTCAAGGCCAGTCAGGAGAATTTGTCGCAAAAGCATACCATATTAAAGGGATTCTTCTCGAAGAAAATAAAAAACATGAGCGGGCTATCGAAATGTACTCGCAAGCGTTAAAAAGTAACCCTGAAGTTGAAGATAGAATTATGATACTTGCGGATAAAGCTCTGGTTTTAGCAGAGTCGGGGTTAAACATTGAGAGCCTTCAAACAGCGCAAGAAGCAAAAGAAATTCTTGCCAGATATCCGAAACAGAAACAATTTGTCTATCAGAAGGTCGGAGAGATCTGCCTTGCTCTCGGCAAACCTGAAGATGCTCTTTCACTGTTTAATAATGCAATAGCAGCGAAAAAAGACGATAATGAAAACATGAAATTAAGGTTTTTAATCGCTCAATGTTATGAAGCGCTTAACAGGAAAAATGATTATATAGATGCATATAATCAGCTTACCAAGAGTGCTGATCCTTTGTGGAGCAGACTTGCTAAAGAAAAGATGGAAGCAATAATATTTAAAGAGCTGCTAAGCAAGACAGAGTTCAATAAATACAGGAGATAGACAACGGATATGCAAGATAAATGTGCGCTCCTTGTGGAAGATAATAAAATCGAATCAGCCGCGATAACCAGCCTCTTTAACCGGGCCGGGTTCCGTTTGTCGGCGGTCAGCGACGGTTATGCTGCCCTTGATATAATATCGGACAATCAATATGATATGGTAATTTCTGAAGTAAATTTGCCCAGTATGAGCGGAATTGACCTTTTGTTGAAGATAAAGGAAATAGACGCGACTTTGCCGGTTATTCTGATCTCGGGTGATATCTGTGTGAAGGACGCGGTTGAAGCTATGAAAAATGGTGCTTACGATTTTCTCTTAAAGCCACTGGAGGCTGAAACAGTAGAATGCATTATCTCCGGGATATGCCGTACACCGGTTTTTTCAGAACAATCCCCAATGAATGGGAAATATACAATAGTTACCAAAAATGATGAGATGAAACGTCTCATGAATTATGCAGAAGAAATTTCAAACAGCCGTGCTTCAGTATTTATACATGGCGAATCCGGTACAGGGAAAGAACTGTTTGCAAGGCACATACATCAGTTCAGCACACGTAAAGACAAGCCCTTTATAGCGGTAAATTGCGCAGCTCTTCCGGAAACACTTATGGAAAGCGAGCTTTTTGGGTATGAAAAGGGGGCTTTCACAGGAGCAATAGCCAGAAAGAAAGGAAAGTTTGAAGCGGCAGATAAAGGCACTATATTACTGGATGAGATCAGTGAGATGAATTATCAGCTTCAGTCAAAATTATTAAGAGTGCTTCAGGAAAAGGAAATAGATAGAGTCGGAGGCACAGAATCCATACCCGTTGATGTGAGAATTATTGCCACTACAAATAGAAATATTGACAATCTAATGCAGGAAGAAAAATTCAGGGAGGATCTTTACTACCGTTTAAATACCATTCCTCTCCATTTACCTCCTTTGAGAGAAAGAAAAGACGACATATCTTTGCTGGCTGATTATTTTATAAATAAGTATAACAAACTTGAAAATAAAGTTGTCAAAGGATTGACAGAACATGCGGTCATTGAATTAACTGAAAGACCATGGAAAGGCAATGTAAGAGAATTGGAAAATGTAATAGAAAGAGCGGTTCTGATGTGCAAAGGAACTTTCATAGATGAAAAGCTGCTGTCATTAAACGGTCGTTTACTGACAGCCAGACCTCCTGTGTATATGGGACAATCTGTAGCCCCGGAGGTTTCTTTAAGAGAACTGGAAAAAAAAGTTATATTTCAAACGCTAGACAAAACAAATGGAAACAGAACACATGCTGCTGATATACTTGGTATCAGTGTTCGAACTCTAAGAAATAAGCTTAATGAATACAGACAAAAAATGGAACAGCAGTAAAGAGGCACGCAATTTGCTTCAATCTTAAATATTCGAAATAAATTATTTTAAATTTATCATAATATGCTTTCAAAACTTTTCGACTGAATTTTATACTTTTAATAAATTTATGGAAGGAGATTTTTATGCCTTTTGATTTATCATTTGGCAGCATATTTAATATGCTTGAAAACGCCATAGGCGTTGCATCCCAGAGGCAGAACACTATTTCCAGCAATATAAGCAATCTTGAAACACCCGGATACAAGCCGAAAGACATTGATTTTAAAGCTGCTATGGCAAAGGCTATAGGTTCAGAATCGCAAATCGGTTTATCCAAAACGGATGTCGGTCATATTGATTCATATTCCGGTTCCAATCAGGAAGCAGAAGCCTTTGAGGAAGAATCTGAATGGAATGGTGTAAACTACGTTAGCATCGATAAAATGGTAAACAAGATGACAGAAAACAACCTGATATATAAAACAGCAGCGGAAGTAATGTTAAGAAAAATTTCTCTTATAAAAGAAGTTATCAGAGAAGGAGGACGTTAACATGAATTTTGTGCAATCATTAGGAATAAGTTCTTCAGGGCTTTATGCTCAGAGAAAAAGAATGGACGTTATTGCCGAAAACCTTTCGAATATCGAAACCACCCGCACAGAAAAAGGCGGCCCTTACAGGAGGAAAATGATAGCCATGGGTGCGGAGCCAATTGATGATTTCGATGAAGTGCTTGGTTCTCAGCTTGAAGGAGTCAGGGTTGATGCAATTGTCGAAGACAAATCACCATTTAAAATTGTTTTCAACCCAAGTCATCCTGATGCAGACAAGGAAGGATACCTCCGCAAACCGAATGTTGATCTTTCGGTTGAAATGGCAAATATGTTGATGGCCCGAAATGCTTTTTCCGCAAATTTATCGGCTATCAAATCAACACGACAGATGGTTTTAAAAGCACTGGAAATAGGGAAATAAAAAATGAACAGCCTAAAAATTGATAATTTTATTCCAATCAGCTTCAATAAAAGTGAACAGATAACATCAAACGGTTCTACAGAATTTAAAGATGTAATAAAAACTGCAATCGATAATGTAAACGATTTGGAAAAAGATGGGGACAAATCTATTGTTAATCTTCTGCAGGGAAAGGAAGATGTTCACACAACAATGATTGCGCTTCAAAAGGCCGATATATCCATGAGAATGCTTCTATCCGTCAGAAACAAGGCTCTTGAAGCTTATAAAGAAATAATGCACATGCAGTTTTAAGATTATTTTTAAACAACATAAATAAACAGAGTATATGAAATGAATGATTCATTGGTTCAGTTTACAAATTTTATTAACTCGTTACCGCTTGCAAAGAAAATCACCATTGCTATTACTGTTTTACTGCTAATTGCAGCTTTTGCAGTTATGTTTATGTTGTCGAACCAGGTTGATTACCGTGTTCTATTTAATAACCTTTCAGCCCAGGATGCCGGCTCAATTATTGAAAAGCTGAAAGAAAAAAATATTCCCTATAAGATTGAAGGCGGAGGGTCTCTGATACTTGTTCCTTCTGAGCAGGTATATGAGTTACGCCTTAAAATGGTAGGAGATGGTCTTCTCCGAGACGGTCAGATCGGTTTTGAAATATTTGACAAAACCGATTACAAAACCACTCAATTTGTTCAGAACTTAAATTATCAGAGAGCTTTGCAGGGTGAACTTGCAAGAACAATAAACTGTTTTAATGAGGTAAAAAGCTCAAAGGTATTTATTGTTCTTCCAAAAGAGACCCTGTTTGTAGAAGATTCAAAACCAGCTTCAGCTTCAGTGCTTCTTGATTTAAAGTCGAATCTGCCGCCAGAAAGGCTAACTGCTATTGTTCATCTTGTGTCAAGCGCTGTAGAAGGGCTTGAGCCAGAAGAAGTGACAGTTGTTGATACAAAAGGGCGGGTAATTTTTAAAGGCGGAAATAGCAGCCAGACAAGTGCTTCTTTAAACAATTCACAGTTAGATTATAAAACTAAAATTGAAAGCGAAATCAGCAGAAATGTTCAAAGTATGCTGGAGGGAATTATTGGTTCAGGCAATGCAATTGTGAGGGTAACCGCCGATATTGATTTTAATAAAATAAACATGAATGAAGAGGAATATGATCCTGCGGCAGCCGTGGTCAGGAGTAAAAGAGATATTGAAGAATCTTTCCGGTCAGGAAATGCTTCTCAGGATAGCGCTCCTTCAATAATTAATCAAAGAGCCGGTGTAATTCCTGCAGAAACGATAGACCAAAACGGAAGAAAGAAAAAAGATACCCTCACAAATTATGAAATCAATAAAATTACAAGGACAATATCCAAACCAGCCGGAACCATTAAACGCTTATCTGTTGCTGCAGTCATTGACGGTCGTTACGAAATCGCTAAGTCGGCTGACGGTACCGAAAAAAGAAATTATATTCCGAGAACAAACGAAGAATTAAGAAAGTTTGAGGATATAGTAAAAGGTGCCATGGGTTACAATGAAGACCGTGAGGACAGAATTTCTGTAAGTTCCATTCCTTTTTCCGAAACCTTGGCATCTGAAATCCAGACAGAATCCCAGTCGTTTGATTTTATAATGTTTTTAAAAGATTATAAAAACATCCTGATTAATCTGTTTCTGATAGTTGCTGTATTTTTTGTTCTAGTAAAGCCCCTGATTAATACTTTAAAAAATATGCCGAAGGAGCCCCTTGTTAATATAAAGGAACTTCCATCAAATGTGCAGTCAAATTTACAGCTCCCAGGAGTAAACACAAAGGGCCAGATAGAAAAGGCTATGGAAATAAGCAAGAGCAATCCTGAGAGAACCGAACAACTTATTCGGGGATGGGTGAGCGAGTAGAATAAAATGAGTTTAGACATTAATGATATAAAAAAAACAACAGGACTTCAAAAAGCAGCGATATTTTTGATGGCAATGGGCGAAGAATTTACCGCAT
Organism: Pseudomonadota bacterium; assembly: GCA_018901125.1. GTDB lineage: Bacteria > Desulfobacterota > Desulfobacteria > Desulfobacterales > RPRI01 > RPRI01. Next base: position 14,475 of record JAHIFE010000217.1, read on the forward strand.
CATTTTTTAAAAAAATAGATCAAACTACCATCAAGAAGATAGGAAAACATATGTCTAAAATATCCTATGTTCCTGCAGATGTTTTGAATTCGGTTATGAATGAATTCTTAAAGAGTTACGAAAGCGACAAGTCTATTGGCGTATCCGGCAAATCTTTTTTAAAGCAAGTTGCTGATAAATCTATGGGAGAATCTCCGGTAAAGGAAGTTGTAAAAGCAATAGAAAGAGAAAACGAAAACACTCCTTTTGCAGAACTTGCTTATCTTCCTGCAGAAAACATTATAAATATTTTTAAGGGCGAACATCCACAAACCATTGCGCTTGTACTTTCCAGTCTGCCGCAGGATAAAGCCGCTGAAATACTATGTCAACTTCCTGATGAATCAAAGGCTGATATTGCATATAGAATACTGAACATAGGAGAAGTACATGATGATGTTATTAGAGATCTTGACGAAATATTAAAAAAAGAAATTTCAGAATTGGGAACAGGCACAAAAAGAAAATTCGATGGGGTTGAAGCGCTTGCGAACATTTTAAATGGAGTAAACGGCGAAACCGAAGAGTTTGTGATGATGCATATAGAGAAAGAAGACGGTGAACTCGCGCAAAGAATCCGACAGAAGATGTTTATTTTTGAGGATTTGTTAAAAGTTGATGACAAGAGTTTCAGGGAGATCTTAAAAAATATCGCCAATGATGTAGTTGTAAGGGCTCTGAAAACGGCTTCTGAAGATATGAAGCAAAAAATATTCAGCAATTTATCGGAAAGAGCTGCCAATATGCTTAAAGAAGATTTTGAAGTACTAGGCCCCATTCGCCTTAAAGAGGTTGAAGAAAATCAGCAGGAAATTATCAAGGTTGCAAAGAAATTGGAAGCCGACGGCAAAATCATTCTTGCTGGTAAAGGAAAAGAAGATGTTTTTGTTTAATCGGAATTTGAGCCTTACACAAACATGATAGTAAAGCTTTATTGCTAATCGGCAAGAGAGTTTTATGCAAAGGACTCATATAACAAACGGAGATACCTTGAAACAATATGATATAAAATCATTTAATTCTTTTCCTGCTACCACAAAGAGAGAAATAAAACCATTTACGGTGTTTATAAATAAGACTGATAAAAATGCCGTTTTTTATCCGTTAGACTTAAATGGTAAGTACCGTAAAAATGAAGATCCTGAAGAAATTATAAATAAAGCTAAAGAAAAAGCCGTTTTACTGGAGCAAGAAGCGTATGAGAAAGGATTTGCACAGGGTGAAAAAGACGGGCTGGAGCTGGGCGATGCAAAGGCTAAAAAGATTATTGAAAACATAGAAACTCTTTTGGGAAAAATCGATTTTTTAAGAGCGGATATATTGAAATTTTATGAAAAAGAGATACTGACACTTATTTGTGCCGTTGCAGAAAAAGTAATTGATCATCAAGTTGCGCTAAACGATACTGTAATCGGGAAGACAGTTATTAAAGCAATTAATATGGCAACAGAAAAACAATCTATTCGTTTGAAGGTAAATCCGGAAGATTTTGAATACATCGATAACCTGAGGCCGGAAATATTTCAGCGGTTTAATGAATTAGCATCAATTGAAGTAATTTCTAATCCATCGATAAAAAGGGGCGGTTGTTTTCTTGAAACACCATGCGGTGATGTAGATGCCAGAATAGAAACTCAACTTTCAATAATCAGCAAATGCATAGAAGAAGCATATAGGGAAAATATACTTGATTGACCTTGGCGGAGAAATTAATTGGAACCGATATGTTGAGTCTCTGGATAAATCAAGACCAATGCGTCTTCAGGGAAGGATTATAAAACTCGTTGGAATTATTGCTGAAGCAAATGGGCCCGGGCTTTGTATCGGAAGCCTTTGCGATATTGAAACAACACAAGGGCAAGTTGTACGCGCAGAGGTTGTAGGTTTTAAAGAACAAAAACTTATCCTGATGCCCTTCGGAGAGCTAAGAGGTGTTAAACCGGGAAGCAAAGTAGTCGAGGTTACCAGCAGGTCTACTGTTCCTGTTGGTTATGGTTATCTTGGCAGAGTGATTGACGGACTCGGACGACCGTTAGATGGTAAAGGGGAAATAACTCCTGACGCCGAATACCCTGTGTATGGAGAAGTTCTTAACCCGTTGCAAAGAGGAATGATCAGTGAAGTCATGGATGTAGGCATCAGGGCCATCAATACTATGATAACTGTGGGCAAAGGGCAGAGAATTGCTATTATGGCCGGATCAGGAGTTGGAAAAAGTGTCTTAATGGGCATGATGGCAAGAAATACTGCGGCAGATGTTTCAATTATTGCATTGATCGGAGAGCGAGGCAGGGAAGTAAAAGAGTTTGTTGAAAAAAAACTTGGTGAGAATGGAATGAAAAAATCAATTGTAATCGCTTCCACATCAGATACTCCGGCCCTTATAAGAATTAGAGCAGCCTATTTTGCAACTGCTCTTGCAGAGTATTTCAGGGATAAGGGTTTAGATGTTCTTCTGGTTATGGATTCCATAACCAGAGTGGCCATGTCCTTACGAGAAGTTGGCCTTGCGGCCGGTGAACCACCTACATCTAAAGGATATACACCCAGCGTTTTTACTCAGATGCCGAAGCTTCTTGAACGGGCCGGCAACCTTCAGAATAAGGGCAGCATAACCGGTATATACAATGTGCTGGTCGAAGGAGATGATATGAGTGAGCCAATAGCAGATACCGTTCGTTCCATTGTTGACGGACACATAGTACTCTCCAGAGCTATTTCACATAAGGGACACTACCCGGCAATAGATATTATGGCAAGCATAAGCAGAGTAATGAAAGATATTGTGACCCCCGAGCATCTTGACCGAGCAAGGAAAATGATCAAAACTCTAGCCGTTTATAAAGATGCCGAGGATTTGATTAACATTGGCGCATATCAAAGCGGCAGTGATCCTGAGATAGATTTTGCAAAAAAAATGATTGTAAAGATTAATTCATTTTTGCAGCAGAAAACTGATGAAACATCAGGCTTTGATGAAAGCGTTTTACGGCTGAACCAATTATTCGGAGCTGTTTGAAATGAAAAGATTTTCCTTCAGGCTGGAAAAAGTATTGCGGTATAGGAAGTATCTTGAAAAAAAAGCACAAAAAAAACTGAGTGATACTCTATATGAATATCAAAACATGGAAAATTCCATTAAAGAGATAGAAAATAAACAGATAAAGCTTTCAGACAAATGCAGCGAAGAAAAACGCCGAGGAATTGAGGTATTGCGATATCAGCGCTACAATCTTTATTTTAAGAAATTAAACGATGATCAGGAAAAAGAATGTCTTGCCCTAAAAGAAACGGAAGAAGCGGTTCAATTGCACAGAAACTTGCTTAAAAAAGAATTGATCAGGAAAAAAATGCTTGAAAAATTAAAGGAAATTCAGAGCAGCAGATACATGCTATATGCAGAAAAAGATGAACAAAAGCAATCAGATGAGGCAGTAATTGTCAGGGCCGAAAGGGTAATTTAATGAAATCATTAACATATATTTCATTTATATCTTTGCTTGTTCTTAAAATAATTTTTATGTCGTGTTTTATTTTCCAGACAGAATCAAACAATTTATTTTTCAGCACAAATGCAATTGCTTCAGAACATAAAACCGACTCCGCTATAATTAATACCCCCATAAAAATTGCTGATGGAAATAATGAAAGCAACCTGGCTTTTCTTTTAAAACAAAAAACCGAACTTAAAGCACAGCAGGAAGAGCTTGCGGCTATAAGGGATGATATCAAAAATAAAATTGAACAACTTACTCGGCTAAGAGAAGAAATAAAACTTGATTTAGCCACAAAAGAAACCATCGAAGGCAAAAAAATTAAACTCCTGATAAAAGCATATTCGGCGATGAAACCTCAAAGTGCAGCGGAATTGATAGGAAAACTTGATAATGATTTTGCTGTTGAGCTGCTTTCGCAAATGAAAGGAGAAGCTGTTGGCACTATTTTATCTTGTCTGGATAAAGATAAAGCAACAAAAATCACTGAAAGGCTTGCGGGAAAATAACAAACAACAGAGCCACTTTCAAAACGTTTCAGTTTGGTCAAGGTCAACGCGGGCTAAAATATACATGGGATATTTTGAGGATAGCGCTAAAGCTTCACTAAAGTGCAAAATATAAGCTCAACACAAAGACCGGCAAAAATGGAACGTGTTGAATTTTGCTCAACAGGTTCAGGCATAAATATCGACTAGTTTGCCTTTTTCGCTTAAATACAAGGCAGGATGAGAAATCTTTTTTTCAAGGATAATTGTATCGTTGCGGCTTTGCGAAGAAACCTGCAATCCGGAATTATTTTGAATAACATACATATCCGGTTTCTGAGCCAAAACAAGCGGCCAATTATTTACTATCTTGTTAATCAATATATAAGCCTTTTCGCCTTGGGTTAATATCAAATTGATTAGCTAGTAAAGATTTACGCCGGAGTTTATCCCGAAAAGCAGTACTTCCATCATTAATAATTATTTTAAGATGTTCAATATTATGTTCAATTGCTTCAATATAAAGATTGCGGTCGATCATGAATCTTTTTCTAAAATGGCTCTGCGCATATTTATAAACACCTAAAAAAGTCTTGGAAAACCGCTTTTTCATGAACTCATAAAAGCCTACTGTATTGTTTATAATATCGAACTCAATATTAAATCCATCGATCCCGGCTTCTTTGAACTCATAAAACAATAACAATAGTTTCTCGAGATATAATCTGTCTGACATTTGAGACAAAATATCGGATGAACCAAGAATATGTCCGGATAGTTTTTCTTCATTGGAGGAAAATTCTATAGAATTGAGATTGAACTGCAGATCGGTACACAATATGAGATTGTTTATGGATAAAATCTGGTCCGGAGCAATTTTAAAATCTTTATGATGTCTTTCTATAAATTGCATACTTCTTTTCACATGCGTGGCGGTATGCTTTGCTCCGGTACCTTTATTGTCCTTTTCCTCCTGGATATATCCGGTGTCATGGGAAAGAGCTGCATTTAGAAGATTTGATGCAAGTTGAATCGGAAGTAGATCATTTTCTATGTTGTATCCATCCATCAATCTGGCGGTTGCAAGCAGAATATCCATAGTGTGCGAAAAATTATGATATTTAGTGTTGCACGCTTTATAGCCTGGAAACCTTCCCTCGAACAGTTTTTTTATAATAATGAAACTATCATATATCTCATCAAAATTTTTTTCCGGATAATGATAACAAAAGATTTTTCCGGCCTCAGAGATAATTGCTTCGGGACTGGGATTGCTTATAAGCTGTGAAAGCTGAACACTATCGATGGAATTAGCATGCATGGCATTTATTATAATTTAAAGTGAAACCAATTACGGTCATTTGAGCGCGTTCGAGTATACCGATTTTATAACAATTCAGGAATGATTTCGTTTTTTCTTTCCTATCAAATAGTTGTCTAATAAAAATATAGAAATAAGTCAACAAAAAAGGGTTTGCAGCTCGACGTTGCTGCAAACCCTTTTATATTATCTGGTAGGCGCGATTGGATTTGAACCAACGACTTCTACCGTGTCAGGGTAGCGCTCTCCCCCTGAGCTACGCGCCTTCTTTCTAATTGGCATTAACACCACTTAATTTATGTGTCAAGAAAAATGGTTTTCCCTTTTGCCAACCAGCAAACTTATGAACCACCTATGCTTCACTGATACTGATACGGATAAGACTCGACCTGCAAGGTCTGGCGGTTGAGAATCAGACCGAGAACCTTTTCTCTTGGCAGCATCTGCAGGGCTTTGTTGACCTCGGCCATGGATGTCTTGCCGGCCTGCACGACCAGCACAATCCAATCCACAAGCGGGGCAAACGCCAGAGCATCGGCACCGACAAGAAGTGGCGGAACATCGAAAATCACATAACGTTCCGGATAGCGGTCCTTCATCTCAGAGGTAAGCTCCCGCATTCGCGGCGATGCGATTACCTCGCTGCTCTCCTGGATGGTTTTTCCACCCGAAATCACCGTCAGCTTCTCGATGCCCGGCCAGACAATAAGATCAGACACCGGCATACCGTCGAGAAGGTGGTCCAAAAGCCCACGGTCACTATTAAAACCCATGACCTCATGTATGCACTGCTTCCGGAAATCGCAGTCCACCAGCATGGCCGTCTGTTCGAACCCTTTGGCAAATGTGAGGGCGAGGTTGATGGCCGTGATTGTCTTGCCCTCCCCGGGCAGGGCGCTGGTGATCATGATGGACCGCCCGCCCTGTTCCTTGGTTCGGCGCAGGATACGGGTCCTCAAAACCTTATAAGACTCAATTTCCGGACTTGCCGGGAACATGGTCACGCAACGGTTCATAGCCATGATATTGGGATCGAGCCTGACGTCCCTGGCCTGGGAATAGACCGGGGACACCCAGCCGGCCTTGTCCATAGTGTCAGACAAGGTAGCATGCTCCATATCGTTGATCAGGTCTGCTTTTTTTGATTTGTTTTCTTTCTTTCCGCCAAAAAACATCTTGAGATTCATAGAATACTCCTTATTACAGCGCCAGGCGACGCATTATTCGGGCCCACAGGACATCCAGATCCATTACCAGGAAATGGAAAGCCGCCAGACCTGCCAAAACACAGATGATCAGCACAATCAGCCAGAGTATGCGCTTCTTCCATACCAGGCGTATATCCTCCGTGGTAACAATTTCCGGGATACCCACCAGAACTATTGCAGATGTGGCGGTGGCAAGAGCCTCCACTGTCCGGACGGACTGATCGCTGTATTCCTTTAAGGCTGCCATACCAACGCCCGCGCCAATCCCCAGGATAAGCCCGATAAGAAGAATAGCTGGAATATTCGGCTTGACTGGTTTCTCAGGAAGCTCGGCAGGATTAATCAGCGTAAAGCGTTCCCCCAGCTGATCCTTTTCTAAACCGGACGCCACCTTTGCTTCCATGAATTTTTTCATGAGATCATCATATTTGATTTGAGTATTGTTTCTTTCGACCGATAGGTTTCTATACCCTTCCTCCACCCGTGGGGAAGCTTCAATCCTTTGATTGAAAGCAGTTCTCTTGTTTTTCAGTTCGTCGATCTGCCGTTTTACAGATTTAATTTCCGATTGAATGCTGGCCAGTTGTGAATTGAGCGTAATGTAAACGGGATTGCCGGATTGCTGTTGCGCCGATTGTCCGCTTGAAGTGTTAAGCCGTTTTTCAAGCTCTGCTATTTCCGCTTTCATCTTTACCACGTCAGGATATTCATCGGATACACGTGTTCTCAAATTAATAAGGTCACCGTTAAGTTTCCTCAGCCGCATCTGGTCATCTGACTCCGCATTGGTAGGAATGCTTGCCAGTTGGGATTGAAGAGAGCTTTCTTTCTCCCGTAAAGTCTGGAGCTGATCATTCATCTGGTTCAAATCCCTGTCGATCCGGTCTAAGGTCTGGAGGTTAAACTGGAAGAGTTCGGGAAGAGCAACGGAATGTTTTTCCTTATAGACAGCAATCTTCTTCTCCAGTTCCGCCAGATTTGCCTGAACGGACTTTGCCTCATCCTCCAGAAATTTTGTCGTACTTGATGTCTGCTGTGCTTTTACTTTAATATTCTCTTCCAGATAAAAAGACGCGAGCACATTGGCAACCTGCTGAACCACCGCGGGATTTCGCCCTTCGTACGAAACAGTGAAGGCAATTGTCGCAGCACTGGGTTTTCCTGTTCTGCTATCGACAATATCAGAAGTCACTGGCTCGAACTTGATATCCTTACGCATGTTGTTGACAATCTCTTCGATCGGCATTTTGTTCCGTTTATCAGCGTAAAGATTGAACTGGTTGATGATATTGAGAAGCCGCGGGGAACTCATGATCCTCTGGGTGAGTGTTTGCAGGCGCTGTTCTGCAAAACTCGTCACGGTTGCCATGACATAGTCACGGGATATTTCCTGTTCTTCAATAAGGATGGTGGATGTGGAGCGATAAACAGGGTCTATGCTTAAACATGTTACCACCGCGATTAAGAAAACGATGAGCGCCGGCAAGATAAGACTCCATCGTCTTCTTTTGACAATCCCGATGAGTTCATCGACTGTTAATGTGTTCTGTGTTTCCATAAGAGTCCTTTCCATTTGTATTGCAGGAGCCGGTAATCGGGGGGGCAGGAATCAGAATTCAGGGCAACCACAGGAGGTTGTTCCTATATACCGTTCTTTGCTTTTCCCTTACACTCTCCTCCTGTTCCCTGTTCCCTGTTCCCTGACCCCTGACCCCTGTTCCCTGCTCCCTGATCCGAAAGTTATTCCAAAAAGGGGTGCTGAATAAACAGGCGAAGAGTGAAAAGATGTCTCTGTGCCTCTGTGTCAACTGCATTGTCATGATAGTTGTTATAGTTATAGGATGCCTCGGCATAGATATCTTTTGAAACATCGTAACGGATGCGAGGGCTGATATAATAGCTCCTTGTGTCGACAATGTTCGCCATAAAGTTATTCTGATCGGATTTATTGGTGAAATATCCGGTGTTAAGAGCAACCGAAATCTCATAGTTTATCCGATACCTTGTATTTAAAGTCAGGGCATTTCGCACCGCCGCGTTGGAATCTCCGCTTGACGGCCGAATGTCCCTTACATAAGATAGCTCGCCGCTCTCCTTTTCTCCCTTGTAATTCAGAGAAGCTTTTCCAACCCAACCCCAGGTATCTTCCGTCTGTTCATTGGTGACCACACGAAAAACATTCGGCGCCACCTGTTCTAACCGGGACGCAGAGAATTCAGACTGTGTATAGCTCATACCGGCATCAAAGCGGACGCTCCATATCTCGCTGAAATCACGGGAGGCTCCCATTGTTCCTGTGATTACATCCATCTGCATATCCGAAAAGTCGAAATTACTGTAGCCTATATTTACATATCCACTGAGAGCCGGAACATATTTACCAAGATCGCCCATAAGCCCGGCATTAACTTCGTGGGTCAGGGTATCAGAATACCGCTTTTCGTATGTCTCCTTGCCATAGGCATAAGAAAGCAAAAATGTGCTTTGTTCGGTAACCTTGTAGTCTGTGGATAAAGCGGCGTTACTCCGTTTTCGGCGTATAGCCGAAGAAATAAGGCCGGTTGTTTCCAGGTCCCGCTCCGGGCTGGAATCAATTATATATCCGGCATCTGCCGAAAAGCCGAACTGTGGCGTAAGATTATATTTAAACTTTCCCTGGTATAATTGATCTGTCGCATTGAGATCCCGGTTGTCGGCATAGTCTCTGTGGTCAAGCCGTATCTTAAGCTTTGCATCAGATTGCTCTGTTCGATTTACAAGCTCAAAAGCGGGAGACAGAATTGTAACAAAATCGCTCTCACGCGCATAAGACGATAAAAAGATATTGCTGTTGTAATCCTCCTGGGCGGTTATGGATGGTACAAGGCGGAATTCGTCACTTCGTACAGCAGATGGAATGAAAATAAAAAAAAGAATAGCGGCGATAAGATAACTGAATTTTGCTTTCATCATGGCATACCAGTCCTGTGATCAGGGAACGACTACGATATCGCCTTTTTTCAGGCGGATGTTCTCTTCCAGAAGTTTTCCTTCAATAACCTTGTCATATTCAAAAGGAAATATCAGTGTCTTATCATTTTCTTCCCGGAAAATCTTGATATTATCCCTTTTTGCGAAGATGTTGAGCCCACCGGCAGTGGCGAGGGCTTGCAGCACATTTACGTTGGCATTCAGGTTGATTCTGCCGGGAATGTTGACCCGGCCGATAACGTAAATGATCATGCTGTTAGCCTGTTTGACGTCAAGGGATAAAATGACATCGGGCACATAACGGGCGAGCTTACCTTCCATCTCAGTCTTAAGCTGTGTCACGGTCTTTCCGGATGCCCTGATATTGCCAATCAACGGGAAGGAAATAAAGCCATCGGGCAAAACTATGGGCATACGTGTTAACGCCTCATCCTTCCAAACAGAAATATCCAGAATATCTCCCGGTCCGATGATATAAGACCCTGTCTCAGCCGGACCCGCCTCTTTATCTTCTGCAAAAGACGGTAAATAAAGCATGATCGTGAATACACCTGACAGCACAATTAAAATGTATATTTTTCTAAGCATAAATACTGCCTCCTTCTTGGAATAGTTCATATAGAAAGGGGTCAAGGATTCAAGGGTTCAGGTGTTTATAGTTCGCAGTTCAAGGCACAAAAAAACTGTGTTGAGTGTTGTGTTTTAAGTTTTGTGTTATAAATTGATCTTCTTTCCTTCACTCGACCCCTTGAACCCTCGGACCCTTTTTTTATCTCATCCCCTCCATCACTTTTTCAGCCTTCTCCCTGTCGGGAAAATTGGCTTTGGACGCCAAGGCAGACTGCAGATACTCTTTTGCTTTGCCCTGATTTCCGTCCTGGTAATATGCCATCCCAAGATGATAATTAATCAAGGGATTCTGCGAAGATCCGGCCTGGGCCTTTTTCAGCCACTCGACGGCCGGCTTTATCTCACCCCTTCGATAATGGACCCAACCGAGTGTGTCGAACAAACCAGGATTATTCGGATTCTGGGACTGGGCGTTTTTGGCCAGTGCCAGTGCCCGGTCAAGATCTTTGGCGCCATTTCCATGATCCGCCAGCAGAAATGCCAGGTCATTTGCTGCAGCCCAGTGATTCGGGAAAATCTTCAGTACCTGGTCAAGTTCGGCCATCGCTTTGTCCCACTTCTGCCTTGCAAGATAAAAGGCGCTTAGCTTGATATAACCATAGGGCAGTTTAGGAGCCAGATGTTTAATCTCCTCATATTCCTTTTCCGCCCGATCGAAATCACCGGCTGCCTGAAAAAGATCGCTCATATCTGCAATGACATCCAGATCATTGGGATTGGCATCAAGAATTTTCCGATACTGTGCCTCGGCATCCTTAAATTTGCTTTGTGTAATATAGAGACGTGCAAGAGCCCGAACCAAATCCCTTGAATTGGGCATAGTTTTTAAGGCATTCTCAAGGGTATCAAGGGCAATATTGGTCTCCTTGTTCAATAAATGTGCTTCGGCAAGGTTGATATAAGCGGGAATAAACTTAGGGTTCTCGTTCACGACCACGCGGAAGGCCGAAACAGCCTGCACCCCCTCTTTTTTCCGCAGATGAATGATACCTTTGATATAATTGGCATCACCGTTTTTCGGGCTTGCCTTGATAACTTCATCAACGTATAATTTTGCTTTATCAATATCCGATCTGGCAAGATAGATTTGTGCCAGAGTATTCTTTGTCTGGATAATATACCGGTTGTCCGGCTCTTTCTCAAGACCCAGACATTGCTCAAGCATGGCAATGGCCTGATCTGAACGGTTTGTGCTAGCAAACAAATCGACTAAGGCAAAACGGATCGGAAAACTTTTCGGATTCTGCCGGATACCCTCTTTAAGCTCAGCCTCAGCCTCGGCCGGTTTTTTCCTTGCCACATAAAATCCAGCCACCTGAACCCATCGTTCCTCTTTTAAAGGCTCAGCAGAGACAATGGCCTTTAAGATATCAACCGCCTGAGGCTCCTTACCCGAATCCCATAACAATCCTGCAAGCACAAGGCGGTGCTGCACTGCATTTGGCTCAATTGAGATGACTTTCCGGATAAGTGTTATCGCTTCATCCATCTGCTTCTTCTTCAGGGCAAGTTCGATCATAGCAAGATGAAGAGGCACGGACTTCTCATTCATCTTGATACCATCGAGCAGGGTATTTTCAGCGCTTTGCATATCTCCTTTCTGCTGGTAGACAAAATTTAAAAGCAGATAGCCGTCGGGTTTATGAATCTTGCTCCCCACAACGTCTTGCAGAAACCGCAGCGCATCATCCGTGTTTTTTTTCACCAGCAGGATGGCCCCCTTAAGGATGTAAGCGTCTTCAAAGTTTGCATCGCCTTTCAGAACCAATTCTGCTTTAGCCAGGGCTTCATCTGCCTTGCCCGAGCGAAGCAACAAGCCGCCCAACTGAATCTGGTCGTCCCAATTCAGTGGATTGAGTTCAACTGCCTTGGAAAAATTCCCGCCGGCGCTGTTTACATCCCCGGTTTTTATGGCGATCATACCGAGCAGATGGTAGGCATCGGCAAAATTGGGATCGATCTGGACGGCGTTCTTAAGCTCCAGCCTGGCCTTTACAAAATCTCCTTTTTCATACAGTGCTTTGCCTTTGTTGAAGAACTTCATCTTCCTCTCTTCCGGACCGCTGCACGAAACCAGAAACGTGATGGCCAGGAGCAGCAACATTCCAGAGAAAAAACAGCGGCGCATAATAATCATCCATCCTCCTTTATAATAAAGCTCATGAGTTCATAAGCTGATAAGTTGTTGAGTATTGAGATTTAAGATATTTTATTCTCTCACAGAGAGATAGAAATCAGGTGCCGTGGATCATGATAACCGACAAACCAATGAGCCAGTTTCAAAACGCCCCATTTTGGCCGATCTCTGCGTTGGGCTCAAATTTCAATCCTCGAAATACTCAATGTATTCCTGTGGTTGAAATTTTCTCCCCAGGGTAACCGCATTTAGATTTCATGGTCATGTAAAAAGCTGGAAAACTCCACTTTTGTCATTCCGGCGAAGGCCGGAAACCAGTAATTCCATTGGGTTCTGGATACCCCCGGCTTACAACCTGCCGGGGCAGGCTTATC
>JAHIFE010000218.1 GCA_018901125.1 Pseudomonadota bacterium
CAGTAATTCCATTGGGTTCTGGATACCGGATCAGGTCCGGCATGACGGTTTGGGTGTTTCACAAAATTATTAAATGGCGTATTAATTCCAAATGCGGTTACCCTGCAATTGCTGCAATGACCGCTTGTTTTTTGAATTGTTTGTCTGTTATAGATCCGGCAGGAGTATACAGTATGAAACGGGAAATAGAATCTGATAAATCAAAGAGTATTAGTAATCCGGAGCGCTTTCAGACCCGGGCTGTTTTATTGCTGTCCATTTGTCATTTCGTCCATGATATTTACTCAAGTTTTCTTTCTCCTCTGCTTCCCCTGCTTATTGAAAAGTTTTCACTGACTCTTGCCCGTGCAGGACTTCTTTCCACTGTAATGCAGCTTCCGGCACTTCTCAATCCGTTAATAGGTTTGTGGGCCGATAGAATCAGTGTACGCTGGTTTATAATACTGGCTCCGTCGCTTACAGCGATTCCTATGAGTCTTCTCGGGTTGGCTCCGAGTTATGGGATGCTTCTTATATTGCTGTTTATTACGGGGATCAGCGTATCTTTATTTCATGTGCCTTCGCCTGTTCTGGTAGCCGGGGTTTCAGGCATATATACCGGTCGTGGCATGAGCTTTTATATGACCGGGGGAGAACTGGCAAGGGCCGTGGGGCCACTTGTGGCGGTTGGTGGCGTTTCACTTCTGGGCCTTGAAGGCTTATACCCGCTTATGGTTTTCGGGCTGGCCTCGTCTGTATGGCTGTTTTTTACATTCAAGGATGTTACTGTAAAACAAAAAAGCGGTTCTTTTCGCCCATCCCTGTGGGGGATATGGGTTGAGATGCGGCACGTATTATTTCCTCTTATGGCCATTCTTGTTGCGCGTGGATTCATGCATGCCTCAGTGACCACTTTCCTGCCCACTTTTATTAACCAGCAATCCGGTAATTTATGGCTGGCAGGAATATCTTTGACCCTTGTGGAAACCGCAGGTGTGGCTGGTATAATCTCGGCTGGTTTTCTGAGTGACACCTTAGGCAGGAGGAGGGTGCTGCTTTTTTCCCTTATTGGTGCTCCTGTCATGCTGCTCTGTTTTATCTGGGTTGATAACTGGTTCCGTTTCGTGCTTCTTGCTTTTACGGGGTTTTCGCTTCTGTCAACAACGCCGGTCATGCTCGCCATAGTGCAGGAAAACAGCACAAGCAGCCCTTCAGCTTCAAATGGCATATTCATGATGTCTTCCTTTATGGCCCGTTCGGCAGTAACGGTAATTGTCGGTTTTGTGGGAGATCTGATAGGACTTAAAGCCACTTACACACTGAGCGCATTTTTAGGATTTGCGGCAATTCCGTTTATCCTGATGCTTCCGCATGGTAACAGGAAGGGGTAATGCTGCAAATTCCGTTCGAAATTAAATAGATGATGTGTCCCGGTCAGTTTCAAAAAGATTTCGCATTTCGGCAGGAAGGCCGGAAGTTTCGATGGTCTGCGGATTTTTCTCCCCGGGAAGGAACAGTGTCAGAGACTTGGCATGCAGCCCCAGACGTGTAAATCCGGCGTGCTGTTTCAGATAATTTACTGCTCTGGTTGAACCGTAGCGATCGTCACCTGTCACCGGGTGGCCGGAAAGTTTGGCGTGGCGGCGGATCTGATGCTTGCGCCCGGTAAGAAGCTCAATCTCAACCATGGTGTAATGGATGCTGTATTCCAGTATCCTGAATCTGGTTTCGCTGGGCATCTGCTGGCCGGGACCCTGGGGATTATGTCGTCCGCCTGCTGTATTTGCCAGCGGCCAGGCCCATGATACCCACTGATTGTCCGGTTCTAAAATTTCAAGCCTGCCGTGCAGAATCGCGATATATCGCTTTGCTGTTTTGCGGGATTCGAACTGTTTTGCAAAAAAACTGAAAGTTTGCCTGTCGGCTGCCAAAAGTATGACTCCGCTGGTTTCCTTGTCAAGGCGATGTACGGGGCTAAACTTCAGATCTGTCGTAAGACCCATCCGAAGCCGGGTTTCATGATCCTTTCGAACCCACTCTCCGGCAAGCGAGCACAGATCCTTTCCCGATTCATTGTGAACAGTGATTCCGGCCGGTTTATCCAGCGCCAGCCAACCTTTTCCTGCTGTGATCACCGGGATCTCCGCCGATTCCCAAATTATGCCCATCTGAATATCTCCTTGTGGAATTACATCTGCTATAATAATTTGACAACTCATTATAAAGATGGAATGTTATAATTGCTATAAAAAATGAGGGCCTTGCTTAAAACAGGCCATTAATGGGGCAGTACCCAACATAAAAAAACCGTATCCTGATATGAAAAATGAACAAATCCATAGTCCGGGTGTAATCACAGAATCCATCCGTGGTATCGTAGATCGTGTCACATATCACAATCCGGATAACGGTTGGTCTGTTCTTCGTGTTTTTTCTTTCGATAATCCCCACCAGCAGGAAACAATAACAGTTCATCAGACAAAGGTCTTTGCAGGGGCCACGATGGAATTTCATGGTTCCTGGACAACGCATCCAAAATTCGGCCGTCAGTTTAAAGCCACAAAAGCAATAGAAAAAAAACCTGCTACAATTGCCGCATTGGAAAAATATCTTGGATCAGGGCTTATCAAAGGTATTGGTCCAAAGACTGCGCATAAGATTGTAAAACATTTTGGAAATGAAACTCTTGAGATATTTGAAAATGATATTAAAAGACTTACGGAGATCAGGGGGATTGCTCAGCTGAAACTGAATATGATCTGTGATGCCTGGGTAGAGCATCGAGCGATCAGAAAAGTGATGATGTTTCTGCAGTCACATGGCATAAGCACACTTTTTGCCGTAAGGATTTATAAAGAATACGGCGACAATGCTATTGAATATGTAAATGATGATCCCTACCGGTTGGCCCAGGATTTTTACGGCATAGGATTTTTTTCGGCAGATAAGGTTGCTTTAAGCATCGGTCTTGAAAAAGACAGCCCGCAAAGAATAAAAGCCGGGATCAATCACGTACTTGCCGCAAGCCGGGAATCGGGCCATTGTTATCTGACTCAATCCCAGATTACTGCTCAGGTCGATGAACTTTTAGAATTAAAGCTTGATGACCGTATACCTGATTATCTGGATCAAATGAAAAAAGATCAGCTATTAATGGTTCGTGAAATTATAAATCTGCAAGGGATGGCCGAATCATGCTACTATTCAAAATCTTTATATTATGATGAAATGTATGTTGCCAACAGAATTTCGGATACGAAAAATCCTCCGGTTGCTGACAAAGAACGGATTGAGATCTGGATTAGCCGGTATTGTAAAGCAAAAGATTTTTCTTTAAGCATTGAGCAGGCTGATGCTGTTAAAGGTATAGTATGTGAAATGTTTTCTGTTTTAACCGGCGGTCCGGGCTGCGGCAAAACAACAACGACTATGATAATTGTAAAACTGCTTGAAGCAATGAAGTATAAAATTCTGCTTGCAGCACCAACCGGCCGGGCTGCTCAGCGTATGATGGATGTTATCGGAAACGAATCCAAAACAATCCATCGCCTGTTGGAATGGCAAATGGGCCGGTTCAAGAGAAATGAAGAAAATCCTCTTGATGCGGATTTTGTTATCGTTGATGAATGTTCCATGCTTGATATCAGTTTGACTGCTTCATTGCTAAAAGCGATACCGCCGAAAAGCCGGATACTTTTTATCGGAGATGCGGATCAATTGCCTTCCGTGGGAGCCGGTAATGTGCTGCGCGATATTATTGCATCCGGTGCGGTCCCTTGTTTTGAGCTGAAAAAAATTTTCCGGCAGGCCCAGGAATCTTCTATTATCCGTTATGCTCATCAGATTAATAATGGAGAAATTCCTTACATTGACTCACCATTTAAAAAACCTGAAATATGGGAGCAAAAAACGGATTGTCTGTTTATGGATTCCGATGAGGCCACTAAAGAGCAGACAAATTTCATTGCCAGGGTCAAAAAATTTCATGAATATCAACCGCTGCGGCAGTATAATACAACAGAATCCGAACCTAATCTGTACGAATTCAGAATAAATGAAACCGTAGTTCCCTATGAAACCGAATTAACCATTCCTAAAAAATTTCAGCATGTCAATCTGGAAGAAGTATTTAAGGCCGAAGGCAGGGTTGATGAATTGTTGTCTGTTTTAAATAAAGTCCATCCCTGGTCATCACTTCATTACGGCCTGTCGGCATTCGATGTTGTAAGGAAACTTTATCTGGAATGGATACCAAAATATTTTGGTGAAAAAACCGAGATACAGATTCTGTCTCCTATGACAAGAGGCAGTCTGGGTACTGTAAGCCTGAACAGGATGATTCAGGAATCAGCCAATCCTGCTCAGAAGGGAAGGGGAGAATTAAGTATCGGCGAGAGAATCTTGAGAGTTGGTGACCGTGTTATTCACACCCGGAACAATTATGATCTTAATGTTTTTAATGGTGATATAGGAATTATTCAGCAAATCGATACGGAGGAACTGACGTTATCGGTTTCATTTTTTCCTGACGGCCGGGTGGTTGAATATACGCGCGATGCAATTACTGAGCTGGCCCTGGCCTATGCCATTACGATTCACAAATCACAGGGAAGCGAATTTGAAGCAGTTATTATTCCGGTGTTGACGCAGCACTTTAAAATGCTTTTTCGGAATCTGATTTATACCGGCCTGACCAGGGCTAAAAAGCTGGCTGTTCTGGTTGGAACACGTAAAGCATTAGCCATGTCCGTCAGAAATCAGGACACCAGTCAGCGACAGACCTTGCTGAAAGAACTGCTGCAATAATATCGGTATAATTTTAGCCCAACGCAGAGATCGGCCAAAATGGGACGTTTTGAAACTGGCTCTCCTGTATATTTCAGTCAATCGTTGATGCTTATAGCATTCACCGGGCAATAATCCACACAATCGCCGCAGCTTATGCATTTTTCGTAATCACATTTTATTGCAGCATCTTCTCCAAGAAAAAGAGCTGATTCCGGGCATATATCTATACAGCCTGTGCACTTGATACATATTTTCATATCGATGGCAGTCATCATTTGCTTCTATTGCTTTATTACATTAGAAAAATCTATTTTCAGGTCGGCCATAATTACCTGAACAGTAGCTCTGCCTCCCCCGGTTATTGATCCTCCCGGGTGGAAACTCTGTCCGCTCATATACAGACCCTCTACGGGTGTCCGGTATTGTCCCAGCTCGGGTATAGGCCTGTGAGAAAAGAACTGGTGGAGATAAGAACCAGGCCCAAGAATCGATCCGTTTACTACATTTGGATTCATTCTTTCATAATCAATAGGAGAATATGTTGTGCGGGCGATGATATTTTCCGGTCCCATGTTGGTTGTATGCAACCTCATTTTATCAAGAACCATATCAGCAACTTGTGTTTTTATTTCATCCCATTTTCTGGGTCCGCCGTCTTTAAGGAAATAGGGCATGTAGTGCCATAAATACAGAGTATGTTTACCGGCAGGCGCGCGTGTCGGATCAAGCACCGTAGTGCAGAAAATGCAAGGAGCAAGATTTTCAGGCGATGGAATCAAGCCGTATCTGAGGTCATCAAATAAACGCCGTAAGTTTTCCAGCCAGCATAAAGGCTCTATGCTGATAGACTTACCTATATGTTCGCCCGCCTTCCATTTTGGTGCCTCGTTTAACGCCATATGTTGCAGGATAGCAGAAAAGCCGGGATCCTGAATTTCAGCAATTCTTGCGGCAAAACCCTTGTCTGTTTCAGAAATCATATGGGGAAAGACCAGTCTGGGATCTAAGTTTGCAACAATTGCGCGACGGGCGCTTATCTCTTCTCCGGAAGCAAGGATAACACTTGCTGCCCTTCCGCCTTTAACTGTAATCTTTTTTACCTCAGAGGCAACTTTAATGACGCCTCCATAGGTTTTGATGGCGCTTCCCAGCGCTTCCGAAAGCATGCCTGAACCGCCTATAGGTATGCCGTGAGGGAAATAATGACTCAAGGGTATTGCTGCGTAAAGGTAAAAAGCCGTGCCTTTGTCTTCAGGGGCAACCATGGGTTCACTCATAAACTTAAGCATTGCGATTTTTGTTTTCTCATGTTCAAAAAGTTTGTTAACAATATCGTAACCACTCATGAACAGATGCCTGAGAATTTGCTGACCTTCGGGGCTTCTGTCAAGCTGAGCGTAAAATTCTCCAAGCGGAGGAGGAGGGTTGAACATTCCTGCTACCAGCATATCAAGCATGGGTTTGCTTTCCTCACAGAAGCTGCGATATGTGTCGGCATCTTTTTCCGAAAATTGCGCAATTTGCTGGCAGGTTTTGTCAAGATCCGGGTAGCTGACCATAGAGGTCTCATCAGGAAATATATAAGACATATTCGAATCCGGAAAAATATATTTCAGCCCGTGCTTGGATAAAAGTCCTAATTCATCATTAAGAAGAAGAGGGTTGGCATGGATAAGGCCATGAATCGAAGATGAACGATCGTGTTTAAAACCAGGCACAGTAAGTTCTCTGGTGATTGCTTCGCCGCCTATAAAACCGGCCCGTTCCAGTACGCAGACATTTAAGCCTGCTTTTGCAAGATATCCGGCGACAGTAAGGCCGTTATGACCTGCGCCTATAACAATTACATCGTATTCTTCCATTGAATTCAATCTCCTTTTTAGCTATTTTGACCGTTTGGACAGTCTCCAGCCTTTTATCATCATAATGGGCAAGTAAAAGATTAGTGACCAGGAAAGCATTTTTCTTGCGCCCCATACCTCCTCAGGTTTTACATATATGGTTGCCGGCATAGTGCCCATTAACATGCCCTTCATTACTATGTCATTACCTTTCTTTTTGAGTGAGGAAATATCCATCAAGACGTTCTTGTGTACATCATACATCTTCATGCTCATTGGTTGTCCTTTTTCAAAAATTTTGAAATTGTTACGCAATTATATCATCAAATTCCATATCCAAATCCGACATAATTACCTGTACTGTGTTTCTTCCTGCTCCGGATATGGCACCGGCCGGATGGAAGGCATGACCGGACCAATAGAGGCTTTCAAATGGTCCGCGTAATTGGCCAAGCTCAGCTATTGGCCGGTGGGAAAACATCTGATTTAAAAAGACTCCCGGCCCGTCGATAGAAGCATGGTAAAGATTCGGGTTCATCCTCACATAGTCCATAGGGCTGTGTACCTTACGCATAATTATATTTTCAGAGCTCATATTGGTAGTATATTTCCGCAATTCATCCAGAATAAAATCGGCCACCTTTTCCTTAATCTCATCCCATTTTTCAGGCCCCCCATCCTTAAGATCCCAGGGAACATAATGCGACATATACATGACATGCTTTCCTTTCGGAGCCCGTGTAGGATCATGGTAGCTTTGCACACAGACAAGAGGTTGTATGGCAGACGGTATTTCGCCATACCGTAAGGAATCGTAACCGCGCCTGAATTCTTCCACCCATGGTAGCGGTTCAATGCTATGCCCCTTCAGAACCTCATCTCCGGCCTTAAACTTAGGCGCCTCGTTAAGTGCATAGTGGCTCAGTAATACTGAAAAGCTGGGATTCTTAATGCCCTGAACTTTGCCTAAAAAATCCGAATCAACATCACTTATCATTTGTGGAAATACTATCCTTGGATCAAGGTTAGCTACTACTGCTTTGCCTGCTTCTATTTCTTCTCCGGATGTCAGGACAACACCAGTGGCTTTTCCGGACTTGATGGTTATTTTATTGACCTCGCTGTTTAATCTTATCTGGCCACCATGCGACTCCAGGCAGCGGACAAGAGAATTTGAAAGCTCGCCGGAACCACCCTCAGGTATTCCAACAGGGTAGTAATGCAAAATAGGAAGGGATATGTAAAGATTCATGCCGGTACCTTTTTCTTCAGGAGCTACCAGCGGTTCCGTAACCATTTTTGCCATGAAAAGTTTGGTCTTATCATGTTCGAACATATCGTCAATCACATCCCAGGCGCTCATGAAAAAGCTGTTAAGAAGAGATTGTCCAAGCGGGCTGGAGTCAAGCTGGGCGAAGAAAGGCCCAAGCGGTACAGGCGGCGAAAACATACCCGGGATCAACATATCTATAATCGGCTTGCAACCTATGATATACTGCCGGTAGACTTCAGCATCCTTTTCAGAAAACTTGGCTATAGACTGACACGTTTTATCCAGATCGGCATACAGCATAATATTAGTATCATCCGGATATATGTTTGCAACCGGCGCTTCCGGATAAATATATTTTAAACCGAATTTGGACTTTAGCTTCAGCTCATCATGTACAATAAGTGGATTATACTGTATCAGGAAATGTCCCGTGCCGCAACAGTCATGTTTAAAACCGGGTACGGTGATTTCCTTTGTGCTGACAGCTCCTCCCGCATAGTCTGCTCTTTCCACAATGCAAACATTCATACCCGCCTTGGCCAGGTAGGCGCCTGCAACAAGCCCGTTATGCCCTGCTCCTATCACAACCACATCATGTTTTGACATTCGTAAATCTCCTTTCTGCTGTATATATAGACAATTAAAGATAAGATATCTGCGTCCAGAGCTACCCGAATTCGGATAATGTCCTCAGAACTTTCCATATTTTTTGGCTGCTTTTATGGTGACGTCCATAAATTCAGGCGGTGTCCAATAATCAATGGGACCGACCCCTACGTAGCCTTTTTTCGCATTCTTCAGAATGGAGCAGCGTTTCTTGTAATCCTCTTCGATAGCGGATGCCGGGCCTTTTACACTAAGTTCGGCCACCGGGCTTGATCCTATCCTCATATCATGCTCCTTGCAGAAATTAATTGCCCTTTCGTAATTCTCTATACCTGCGACAATAACTGCATCAAAGCTGTCCGGGCCCAAAGCTCCGGCGTCCCAAAAAACTTGAAGCCATTCGTAGCATTTATCGAATACCATGCCGTGAACAAACGGTGCCGGGTTGGCGACGGCCTTTACCGCCTTGCCGAGCCTTGCAAACTCGCCCGCAACCCACTCATAGCCTTTGGCGGGGAACATACCTGTATTCTCAGGCAAGTCGGCCATATCCACTTTTCCTATTTCGAACAAAGCCTTGCCAAGGCTGATGAGAAAATCAGTACCCAGCTTGATGGTAGCCTTTATGAGATCGGGATTATTTCGCATCGCCCTGATGAATTCCTCATACCCTAACATGGCATGCATAGCTAAATGCTCCGCGGACCCGCAGCACTCCGCCTCGATGGGCAGTTTTCCGCTTAATTCGTATTTGTCGAATATCCGCCTGACCTCGCGGAGAGTCCACAATAGTTGAGGAAACAGTCCGTGCTTAGTGGGATCGGGTGCTTCCAGGCCGTCCATGTCCTCTATTGTCTTTATGGGCATCGGCATGAGGAATACCGGGCTTCCATCTTCTATCATCATTGCGGAGGCGCCAAATATGTTCTCTCCGTAACTTATGCCACCGATGTGTAAATTGTCAGGATTGAAACGAGCCACGCAGGCGAGATGGGACAGTATCATCAGTTGGGGATAGAAGTAGGCGTCTATTGCTTTTACAGCTCCGGCGAATGCATCGAAGATCCGCATGGTATAAGTACTATAGAAATAGGCCTCCACGAACAGGCGATCTCTCTTAGTGCCCTCACAGGTGGCTTTGAAGCGCTCCATCGGTGTCATCTCTTCCTGGCTGATGTTCTTATGGATCTTCTCACAGTAGCGCTCTATCAGGCGTTCCTCTTCGGGTCTCCACTCCATTTCCCCCAGTTCATCAAGGGTCTTGCCGTAATATGGACCTGCATTTCTCATTTCTCCAATTTTAACTGGCATTTTACATCCTCCTTTTTGCAAATATTGATCGCTTATCGAGGTTTTTTATCGGTAATCTTATCCGGATTATATAGCTTATATCATGCCAGAATTGTTATATTAAATATATTAAGTAATTAGGCAGCATTCATGTGGACAATTTATGATATTATGATATTAATTGCATTATTTAGAATATTTATTGCGTTATTTGGAATATCATAATAGTTAAATGCCAAATATGGTAATTATCTTTTGCAAAAGCTAAAGAAAAATAGGCGTTATAAAAAGTAGATGAACTGAAATGAAAATTAACGAAAAAGAGTTCTTCCATCAGGCTACAATCCGCATCTGCGGCAGCCTGGAGATTGATCATAGCTTAAAAAATTGCTTTTTGTATCTGAAAGATTATATCCCTATAGAAGAAATATGGATGGGGTTACTTGAAAAAGAGTTCAGCAATATACGAGCCATTGCACATGCCGATAATGCCGGGAGCAAAACAATGGATACGATAATTCCTCTGCCCCGCATCCTTAACGACGAGCAACGCGAACAGGGTCTTAAGCCGAAACGGGTTATGATTATAAATCGCATGGCAGCGCATCGCTTATCAGATACCGTTGCCTTTCCTAAATCATCGGTAATGATTTTTCCATTACTGCCTGAGGGCGACAGGATGGGAGTTTTAGTTCTCAGGGCGGAAGGACAAAACCGTTATTCGAATACACACGCCAAGTTGCTTTCGATGTTGCACGACCCATTTGTCGTGGCTATGTCCAACAATTTAAGGCATGATGAAGTTTTAAAACTTAAGGATATGCTGGCAGACGATAACCGCTATCTCAGTCGTGAATTGCGCCAGCTGGCTGGAGACGAGATTGTGGGCGCGGAAACAGGCTTAAAAAACGTCATGGATATGGTGCAGCAGGTGGCGCCAAGAGACAATCCTGTATTGCTTTTGGGAGAAACCGGGGTCGGAAAAGAAGTTATTGCAAATGCCATTCATTATGCTTCTCCACGCAAAAACGGTCCTTTTATTAAGGTAAACAGCGGCGCCATTCCGGAAGGCCTGATAGACAGCGAACTCTTCGGGCATGAAAAAGGTGCTTTTACCGGTGCAGTTTCTCAAAAAAGAGGGCGTTTTGAACGGGCGCATGGAGGAACTATTTTTTTAGATGAGATTGGGGATCTTCCCATGCAGGCGCAGGTCCGTTTGCTGAGAGTGATACAGCAAAAAGAAATGGAGCGTGTCGGCGGAACTGAAACAATTGAAGTGGATGTCAGAATCATTACCGCCACTCACCGCAATCTTGAGAAACTGATGGGAAAAAACAAATTTCGAGAAGATCTTTGGTACAGGCTGAATGTATTTCCTATAATTATTCCGCCTTTAAGGCAGCGAAAAACAGATATTCCGCTGCTCATTGAGCATTTTTTGAAACGAAAATCAAGAGAACTGAATTTTCGCAGTATTCCTAAAATTGTACCTGGCAACATTGAACGGCTGATTGATTATCCCTGGAAGGGAAACGTGCGTGAACTTGAAAATATGGTTGAAAGAGCTCTGATTCAGTACAATGGCGGTTTGCTGAATTTTGATCATTTTGTTTTTCCCCAGTCTGATAAATTGCCGACCAATACTATCGCAAGTGGCAAAATGCTCAAACTGGATGAGGTATGCGTCCGTCATATTCAATCCGCGCTTGAAGCAGCCCGTGGCAGAATTAACGGTCCGTATGGCGCTGCGGAACTTCTTGGCTTACTTCCCAGCACCTTGAGAGGTAGAATGAACAAACTGGGAATCATATATGGACGAAAAAAGCAAACAGGTTGAGGTCTAATAAAATCTCCGGGTTTGAACAACCTAAAGTAATTCTTTTTTCTCAAGCTTGTTTACTCCTCGATATACTTTACTTTTATATCGCCGCTTTTCTTTTGCAGAGCTTCACCGTGCTTTTTAATATGCGCACCGTTTTTTTCCATGACTTTGCCTATATGTTCCAGGTGTTCACCCTTCTTTTTAATAAGCTCACCCTTTTTTTCTACGGCTTTGCCTTTGCGTTCCACGCGTTTACCTTTTTCAACATTTCCTTCTTTTACAAGCAGTTCGCCTTTTTTTTCAATATATTCACCCTTTATTTCTACGAGTTTGCCTTTGTATTGCAAGCGCTTGCCTTTCTTTTGAATACGCTGCCCTTTTCTTTCCATGCGCTCGCCTGTTTTTTCTGCCCGTTGCCCTTGTTTTATCAAATCCTGTCCCGTTGTTCCGGGATTTCCTGGAGCCTCTTGAGCAAAGACCAATGATCCGGCTAAAATTAAAATTGTTCCTGCCAGCAGCGCAACAATCTTTTTCATAACTCTTTCCTTCTTTGCAGGTTAACTGATATAAACTGCTTGATATCTTAACTGATAATACCCATTTTAAATCTCTTGTAAAATAATCTTAAGCAGGAGCCGGGCGCAATCCCATGGCACCAGACATATGAAAGTCATGCAAATGCCGTTCATCCAATTTAATAATTATTAAGGAATATAACAGGTAAGGTTGCAGGTGCAAGGGAAAAATAGGGGATCGTCTCAATCCTTATATTTCAAGAGAAGCCCCATTTTCTTTCAACCACGAAACTTGTTTTTGATAATCGGGATAGTATTTGTCAACTTCGTTCCAAAAATCTGCGTTGTGGCGTTTATGTTTAAAATGGCACAACTCGTGTACGATCAGGTAATCAATGACGCTTGCAGGAGCCATCATGACTTTCCAATGAAAATTGACCTTTGGTTTTTTGCCGGAACAGGAAGCCCATCTGGTTTTTAATTCCAATATTGATATCTGATCGATTTTCAAACCCATTATTTCAGCGTACTTATTAACACGAGGGGAAATAAACTTATAGCCACGCTTCCGATAAAATTCTTTGAACAAATCGTTTAACCTGTCGGTTGATCCTTCCGGGGCATAAAAATATCGGCCTTTGAATTCTATTTCCTTTGCCGAACCATTGTATTGCAAGTAGTAATTTCTGCCCAGATAAAGAAAGGATTGCCCGTTTACCGGTTCACGCCTGACGGCCTTTTCATTCAGCAACTCTCTTTTAGCCTGGTATTTATGGATTTTATACTCATTCGCCTTAAGAATTTCTTTGATTTCCTGTTCAGTAGTATTTTCAGGCACAAGAACAGAAAGAGAGCCGTCGCGCTCTATATAAATACTGGCGGTTTTCCGCTTGCTTTGCTTTACGGCTACCTTGTATTCGGATGTCATGAATTGCGAACCTCTGATTCCCTTTTTTCAGCAAGGCTGATGAATTCTGCTGTGAGCTTTGCGGCCTTTGTTTTTAATAAGTCAATTCCGCAGTAATCAAGTTCATCCCTGATAGCACTCTCCAGTTGCCTGCGTTCATCTGGTTTTTGCCAGCAATTTGGAATCAAGATAAACTCTTTTATGCGGGCATAGACCAGCTCGGCAATTCTTCCGACGTTTTTCATTGCTTCAAGATTCGTTTTTTCAATACCGGCATCCATTAACAGAAGCTCAAAAAAAGGTATAACCACTGAAGGCACAATACTTGTTTCATCTTTACGGCCTTTTGCAATATCATCACGCAGATTTGTAAGTTCAATAACAATGACATCCCAATGTTCTTTATGGGCATCCAAAATTCTCTGTAAACGTTCATTGAACATAGTATAAAGCGCCGGGTCTTTACCCATATTGACTTTGATATGCCAGCGGATTGCATGTTCCATTTCGGATGCTTTGGCTTTGCCCGACTTATTATGTGCATCCAAAGTTTTAGGGAAGTCGTCAGATAAAAGTTTAACCGGCGGTATTTTCGGGTTTATACCTTTTGACTCAAGATATTTATCGATTAGCTTTCTGACCTTTGCGCCCGCCCATTTCAAATCCAGCGTTTCATCTTTGTAGCGGTCACGCATACGCATCAAAAGGTATCCCAACCGTTTGGCGGGTACATAGTAGTCTTTTGCCATCGAGGCGTTAAAGAGCAGATCAAGGCTATCAAAAAACGCTTTGATGTAGGTGTCAAACTGCGCACGAAATTTGACCTCAGCCCCCAGCGCCACGCAATTTTCAACAATCTCCCACTCTTCTTTTTCTCCAACCATTTTCTGATTTACGAATTGTTCAATCTGCTTAACGCCATATTCCTGAAACAACTGAAGTACACGGCGGAAACGGGATTCAAGAACGGGTATTTCCTTATCCAATCCTCTGAAATAGGCGCTCAAATCCGCCAATTCTTTTTCATCGGTTTTGGTATAGATAGCAAGTGCTTCCTTCAAATGAGAAGCAACGCCAAAGTAGTCAATAACAATGCCGTGCTCTTTTACATAACCGTTTTTCATTACCTTCGTCCGGTTGACACGGGCAATAGCCTGCATCAGGTCGTGCTCGCGCAGGTTTTTATCCAGATACATGGCCTGTTCAACCGGAGCGTCAAAACCGGTGAGCAGGCGGTCGCAAACACAAAGAATGGCAACTCCGGTCTCAGGTTTTTCGTAGTTGAAGTCCTTTTTAAAACTTTCCACGGCATTCATTTCAAGAGCTTGCCGTCGGGCGCTTGAAACATAGCCCGGTTCATTATTCTCCATCATCGTTACCACGGCACACACTTTTAAAAACTGCATCTGTTTGAGCAATTCTTCGTCGCGTTCACTCTCCGGTTTTGCCTGTTCTTTTGCTATTTGCGCTTTTATCGCTTCGTCCAGTTCATATTTATAGCGGCACGCTGCGACAATGGAAGTGCCGACAACCTGGGCTTTCAAACCATTGGGAAGCACTTCCTGTGTATAGTGTTCAATGATATCTTCAGCGATTTTCCTGATACGGTCTTTTGATTCCAGATATGCGGTCATGGTGCCGTAACGTTTTTGAATTTCCTGCCGCTCTTCTTCGGAACGGTCGCGGAACATATCCTCGAATTCCTGCCTGAACAGTTCTTTGTTGAGAATCTGGTCTTTGCTGGTGCGCCCGATATAGAGAATATCAACCGTAGCCCTATCGGCCACAGACTCATTCATCTTATATGTATCAATTGGAGTTCCGAAACGCTCGTAGGTTGTTTGCTTATGCCGTTCGGTCAAAAGAGGTGTTCCGGTGAAAGCAATTTTTACCGCATTTGGAAAGCCGACAAAAAGATTGTCGCCCATGTCGCCGCCCTGGGTACGATGTGCTTCGTCAATTAAAAGCAGGATACGTTCGCTTGCGTTTATGGTCTTAAACACTTCGAACTTTGGAACCACCCCGCTGGCAATAAGCGACTGAGCAGACACGCCATTCTGGGCCAAAAACTTATGCAGCATGACCATATTCAGGTTTGACATGGTCGTTTTAAGTTTATCAAGATCGCGGCGATGCTCGATAATAGTGACACTTTCACCCGTGAGTGCTGCGGTGTCGGATAGTTGATCTTCAAGATCCCTGCGGTCATTGACCATGATGATTTTGTAATCTTTAAGGTCGTCTGTATCCCTCATTTTTTTAACCAGAAACACCATGGTGAGGGATTTTCCCGACCCTTGCGTATGCCAGACAACACCGCTTCTATCAAAAGGAGTTTTGCCGCTTCGCAGGCGCCCGACAATTTTTCCCACTGCACGATACTGCGGATACCGGCTGACAATCTTTACCAGTTCGCCTTTTTTAATTTCCATAAAGACGGTGAAGTTCTTGAGAATATCAAGAAGGATCGCCTTGTTGAGCATGCCAAGAATCAGTACTTCCTGCCGCTCTTCATTGGGGGAAATCTGCACCGTCCGGTAAATTTCAGGGAAGATGTCTTTCCAGTTCTGGTAATGGTCAAACTCCCCGGTGATGGTGCCGAAGCGCGCCTCGGTTCCGTGTGTAATTATACTGAATAAATTGGCATGAAAGAGTTTTTCTTCGCCTTCTTTAACGCCATAATCATCATCGCGGGTGTTGGAATAGCGGGTTATCTGTATGAACGCCTCGCTCAAGGGTTCCGCCACATCTTTATCTTTGCACTCGATAACAACAAGAGGCAGCCCGTTCACAAAAAGAACAATATCAGGAATGATGGCGCTGCGGCTTGCCCCCGGCGTATCGATACGGAACTGATTGACAGCTATAAAACTGTTTCTCTCAGGATGGCGAAAATCTACCAAACGCACCAGCGGGCTTTGTTCGCCGGTCAGCTCGTTTACATTGGTTGTTGTGTTTTTGGTGAGCAGTTCAAAAATAGTTTTATTGGCTTCGAGCAAGCCTACGCCGGGCTGGGTGGTCACTTCACGCAAAACATCATCAATCTGTTTTCCGGTAAGCCAGGAGCGGCCGTCATCGGTAAGGTTGATGCGCTTTAGCGAATCGCGGAACTCTTTGGTAAGAATAGTTTCCTTGAAATGCTCACGTCTGCTAACTGACGGGTCTTGAGGGATAAAGCCTGTGCCGTGGTCGATGACTTCCCAGCCGACTTGACGGAGTTTGTCGAGAAAAGGGCGTTCGACATTGGTGTATTCGGACATTATTTTTGCTCCTTAATGACTGAAATGCCTTTGGATGTGATTCTGTATTGCTGTATACGGCTATTGGGTTTATCAGGTATAGTCATTTCGATAAATCCTTTATTGATCGCAGGATGAAGATAATTTTTTCTAAAGGTTGGCCGATGGGACAAATTGAGCGCTTTCATTAGATCTAATGCAGA
Source organism: Pseudomonadota bacterium (assembly GCA_018901125.1). Taxonomy (GTDB): domain Bacteria; phylum Desulfobacterota; class Desulfobacteria; order Desulfobacterales; family RPRI01; genus RPRI01. The sequence goes on from JAHIFE010000218.1 coordinate 16,464, forward strand.
AAGAGGACCCTTGACTAAAATTTGCAATATTTTTTTAACTTGGTCGCTAACTTGGTCGCTAACTTGGTCGGTTTCGATAGCTTCATAAAGAGCTTCATTTATTGCGGCCAGCATAAACTCAACAAATGCGGTGGAATCAGCATGCTGATCTGATGTTGCCAGTACTTTGTAATATTCATCCTGACGGTTACGAATGACAGTTTCCACCGGAAGATATGCCAGGATTGGTTTCCATCGACTTAAGATGAGTGTTTGCCATAAGCGCCCCATTCTGCCGTTTTCGTCAGCAAAAGGATGAATAAATTCAAACTCGTAATGAAATACAGAACTTGTGATTAGAGGATGAGCATCGGTACCTTTAAGCCAGGCGAACAAATCCCGCACTAATGCAGGAACACGAACTGCGGGCGGAGCTAAATGGACAATTCTTTTTCCTTTAACTATACCTACCCCTCCGGAACGGTAGCGGCCTTCCTCATCAACCAGAGCGGACATCAGGATTTTATGAGCTTTTAATAAATCTTTCTCGGATAACGGATTTAATTTTTCAAACATTTCATAAGTGGCAAAGGCATTTTTGACCTCCTGTATCTCGCGGGGGCTTCCAAGCACTTTCTTGCCGTTAATGATGGCAGTTACCTGTTCAAGGGTTAGTGTATTATTTTCAATGGCCAGCGATGCCTGAATAGTCCGCAAACGATTTCCGCGCCTGAGCATTGGAGTCATATCGGCCAGGTTAGAAGATGAAAAACGGCCCAATGTTTCGCTTATTTCTGAAACGAGGTGAACGGTTTTTGATGTTATTGTAAATGGTGGAATGTAGCCGGTTTTCTTTTTTGCCATTACATTGCCTCCGTTTTTTCTTCTTTATACTTCACCCGGACCTTGCCCGTGAGAAGGTCGGACATGAGGGCTTGTTTGATGTGTTGGTGTTTTCGTAAGATTTTGCTTTCTATATCTGCTTTCAAATCTACGCTTAACAAATGCTTTGCGATTTCTTTCTGCTCGTTAAATTGCGGTCTTTTTACAACAAGGCTTAGTATTTTTGATACTGCTAAACCCGGTTGCGCCGATGCTTCCGAATATTGATTCAAATTCATCCCGCTGAGTAATTGTGATAACCAATCAACTGCAATTTGATTAAACACAGAGACAACAACTGCATGCTCAGAAGCGTAAAATTTACCAGCAACTCTGTTGACATTTCCACATAATGCCCCTTGTCGCCCAATTAAAACGAAGTCTCCATCATGCGTATATGTTGTTGTGAAACCTCGTAGGCCATTTCCCCCATAAACAGGATATCGTGCAAAGTCAAAAATTGATTTAGAAGTAATTCCTTCGCCACTTTTCATAAATGCAATTTCGTCAATCCTCACCGCCTCCCACTCTTTCGGCACCCAGCCCAGCTCACTTTCCTTATACAACTCCGGCGCGTCTTCGTAGCTTGGGCGCAGTTTGCCGGTGGCAAGGTCAATGCCGCGGGTAAAGAGGTCGCGCATCATGCCGGCCTTGATCGCCTTGTACTTGGCAATCGCCGCCTCGGTCTTTTCGATCACCGCGTCAACCGTGGAAAGAATGCGGGCGATTTTGCGCTGTTCGGCGAGTGAGGTGGGAATAAATGTTTTATAGAAATCAAAGAAATCTGATGGTACACGTTTTTGCCCTGCAGAACCGGTCATTCTTGCTTCGGCTTTTAACCTAAAATCAGGTGATTGCAATATCTGATATATGAAACATGCGTCGCCATTTTGTTTATTACGGAGTACATGGAATTCAGTGCTACCGAAACCTGTTTTGTTTCTAAGGCATTTGGCAAGTGCCCCTTTACCATTTTCCATACAAGGTGTTATTTTGGCGAATAGAACATCACCTTCAATAAAACGTGTGAACCCAAACTTGACATCCCGCAATAACCTATCGTGTTTATTTATCAGACGACCACCTTCTGAAACATCTGCCATGCCAACGAATGATATAAGAAAATCATCAGGTAAACCTGAAATAGAAACAGATGGGTTTACTTCTGCTATAGCTGTAATCGGCTTATAAAAATCACTCATCCCCCACCAGCTCCTTCAACTCCGCCTCAATATCCTCAATACTCGGCAGACTTGATTTCAGATTATCCGGCAGAGAGCGGGTCAACTCATATTCGGAAACCCCCATGGGTTTATGAATGTCACTGAGTGCATATTCGGCTACCAGTTTGTCTTTGCCCTTGCACAATAGAATACCGATGGTCGGTGCGTCACCTTCTTTACGAAGCTGTTCGTCAATGGCTTTGATATAGAAGTTTAGTTTACCGGCATGCTCGGGTTCAAAATCAATCGCTTTAAGCTCAATAACCACATAGCAATGCAGGCGGGCATGATAAAAAAGAAGGTCAATAAAAAAATCCCTTTCACCGACATGAAGTGGAAATTGCCTGCCAATGTAAGCAAAGCCCGCTCCGAGTTCCAACAGAAAATGGGCCACATGGTCAACAAGAGCTTTTTCCAGATCGCGCTCGTTGTAATCTTTTGTCATCGCCAAGAAATCAAAAATATAGGGATCTTTCAGTGTCTGTTTTGCAAGATCGGATTGCGGCTTTGGTAATGTTAAACTAAAATTATTAATGGCCTTTCCCTCGCGCTTGAAAAGGCTGCTCTCGATCTGATGAACAAGGACGCTGCGGCTCCAATTGTTCTGAATGGTCTGCTCAACATAATAAGTTGCCTCTTGAATGGTTTTGCTTTTCGAGATGATGGCGATATTATGACCCCAGGGAATCTGGGTAAATTGCGAAACAAGCTGTTTCGCAATTGCAGGTTCTGATATCCAGAATAAATACCATTGCCGGATAAGCTCTAAATTCCGTTTTGAAAAACCCTTCATTTCAGGAAATTCGGACATTAAATCCGCACTGAGCTGTTTTAGGAAACCATCACCCCAGGAAGTCGCAGCCTGTTTGCGAACAATATCCGAACCCAACTCCCAGTAGAAGCCTAAAAGCTCCTTGTTAACCGATATTGCCGCCTTGAGTTGAACGTTACGGATACGAGACTTCAGTTCACCCAGCCAATGTTTATACTCTTTATCAATGAACATTTGATTTTCATTCATACCCCAGCTCCTTCAAATACCCCGCCAGCTCCTCACTCGCCGCATCCCGTTCTTTCAGAATGCTGTGCAATGGCTGATGATATTTCTCCCAGAGGTTTTCGAGGCTTGCCCGTAAAGCTCGGCTGTATTGGGCAAGGTATTCTTCCACTGTCGCATAAAGCGTGAGTTCCCAGCGGGCGAGTATGAGCTTCTTGGCTTCGGCCTCGTCAATCTTCCTGCGGGCTTTATCTACAAGCATTTCTTTTTTTTCTTTAATCTCTTTAATAATTTTTTTACATACTTTCAGCTCTGCATCCAGTTCTGCATGGCGGGCAATGCGCTTTTCTTCTTCGGCAATGCGTTCAGTCAAAGCTTCTGCTTCAGGTGATAGTTCGGCAATTTCGGCTTCAACTTTTATATAGGATTCACCAGCGCGTTTCAGAGCTTTGATCTGTTTTTCTTTGTTTTTTATATCGCGCTCAATCTCTTTACGTTCGCCGCCCAAAGCCTTGATTTGCGCCTTGACTTCTGACAGTTCAGCCTTTGGGTAAACCTCTTAATCATCTTCACTCCACACGCCTTCTTCCAGTTCATTCACCTCTTTAAAAAGAGTTTCCAGTTCATCACGGCGGGCTTCATTGTCTTTAAGCTCTTTGAGCACTTCCGGGAACTGGCTTTGCAGAATCTCCTCATTGGGAATAAGGTCGGCATTCCAACCGCTGGCCGAAACACTGCGCAGATCGGTAAAAAGAGCGTTCCAGTAGCTCGCAAAGGCCCCGCGGCTTTTGAACTCGTCAAGAATTCCATGTTTGCTGATGTGTGTAGCTATTGTCGCGGAAAATGCATGATAGAGGTCGTATACATTTTGTTTTTGCGGCAGAGCCTCCAGCGCTGGCAGGTTTTCTTCCCACCATGCGGTAAGACTTTTGGCAAATTTCCGGTGTTTGCTCTTAAGCTCTTCGCTCGCGTCCAGAAATGCTTTTATGCTTTCTTTACTTTCGATAGCTGTTACAAACTGAGAATAGGAATCCTTGACCGGAACAAAAAGCTTTTCACGGATACCGGCGTAATTTTTCCAATAATCATCAAGCGCTTCAACCTCTGCTCCGGGAATTCCAACGTGCAGATGCGCACGTACATCGTGCGGTTCAGCAGGCGGGCTGTTGTCAACATAACGGCGGATATTGCAGTTGAACTCTTCCTTTTCCAGTTCTGCAACCGTGACCAGTTTACTGTATTTATCCAGAGCCCGTTTGTTCCGGTACACATAGGTCATTTTTTCTATATCTTCGGAGCGCAGCGTGTTTTGAACCTTGCCTTCTTTGTATTCATGATCGGCATTAATAAAAAGAACCTCTTTGCGGGCATCAGCTCCGGTGCGGTTGATGATTAGAATAGAAGCAGGAATTCCGGTGCCATAGAAAAGCGCTGGCGGCAGACCGATAACCGCTTCAAGAAGCCCTCGTTTTATCATCCATTCGCGCATCTTGCGCTCTTCGCCGCCACGGAAAAGAACCCCATGCGGCATAATAACCGCCATGCGCCCGGTGGATTTAAGGGTGCTGACCATGTGCTGGACAAACATAAAGTCCGCTTTGCCTTTAGTGGGCATCCAGAACTGATAGCGGTCTTTGAACTTCATGTTGTCAGTGGAATAGTTTTGCGAAAAGGGCGGATTGGCAATAACAATGTCGAAGCGTTTAAGTTCCGCGCCTTCGATGTGTTTTGGCTCATTTAAGGTATCGCCGTTTTCAATCTGAGCATCCAGAATGTCGTGAAAGAGCATATTGAGCTTGCATAAACCCCAGGTGGTTCCGTTCTTTTCCTGTCCGTAAAGTGTTAAATTTCGTGCGCTGCCGTTTTTGCTTTCGACATAGTTGTAAGACTCAATCAGCATACCGCCCGAACCAACAGCAGGGTCGCATATTTCAGCATCCTGCGCCGGGTCGAGAATATTTACCAGAAGTTTTACAACGGTGCGGGGCGTATAGAATTCGCCGCCTTTTTTCCCTGCGCTGTCAGCAAAGTATTTGATCAGATATTCATAGGCTGAGCCAAGCAGGTCGGGGAATTCCAGATTGTCATCGGTAAGCACAACCTTGTCGAAATGCCCAATCAACTCCACCATATCTGCATCTGTGATGCGTTTGTTGTTTTTTCCTATTGTTTTATTGAAGTCAATGGGTTTTAAAACGCCTTCAAGACTGCCGAGGTTTTTATCTTCCAATTCGGCAAAGGCCTTCATCAGCTCCGAGCCGACTTCCTGTTTCTGATGTTTAATTATTTCCCAGCGGGCGCACTCAGGAACAAAAAACTTATAGGCATCCTCCCGTTTTTTCAGCCCCTGTTCGAGTTCATCACCTTTTACGCCTCGTTTTTCAAGCTGCGCTTTGCGGTTTGCACGTTCAACATTAAACTGGTCATTCACCCGCTTTAAGAAGAGCATGGCAATGACATACTCTTTAAATTCAGACGCATCCATGTTGCCACGGAGCGATTCACATGCCTCTTCAAGAAAGCTTTCAAGCCAGGATAACGAAAGTTTGTGGGCCATTTATTACTCCGATTACGAAAAACAGTCTTCCACTTTATCAGGAATTCATCGCATCAAATTCCGTCTTTTTATCTTCATTTTTGCGCCGGAAGCGTCCATCAAACAGAGAGTTCAACGGAAGCTGTTTCGTTGTGGCAATCTGATGGAACGCTTTGTTAGCGGTATAGGGTTTACTAACCTGTCTTTTAGTTCCGGCAATTTATTATCATGATTTGTGTTAGATCGGATCTTCCCCCTGATATATTATGCATATATGGTATAACTAATTAATATAAATTGAAATATAACATAATAAAAAATAATATATGTGGACACAATATAATTTATGTAAATAGCTTGACTTATATGTAATATTTATTATATGAAGTAGTCACTATGTTTATCGATTCAGCCACAATTAAAAGAAATGACAAAACCTATACTCGGCATTTGCTTCGGTCTTCTTTTCGGGA
>JAHIFE010000219.1 GCA_018901125.1 Pseudomonadota bacterium
GACGATTTAGGTATCGATTCTTCTCTAGTTAGTTCTATGGCCTGGATGGGTTTCCCGGTGGACTTCAGCCCTGAAGCTCCCGGAGGAGGATCGATCATGCACCTCGATATGTTGCGGGAAGCTCACAAAAGAGGAATTCTGACCGAAGAAAATACCGGGTTGCCTTGGTCAAAATACGGAAGCCAAGAGTTCTTAAGAGAATACACATATAAAATAGCCTACAGAGAAGGCTTCGGAGATGTGATCGCCAAAGGCCCAGCCCTTTCGACAAAATACATTATGGAGCATGAAGAGTTTGGTCCCAGACGCCGGGAAATGGAATATTTATATCAAAAAACGTACACTAAGGCCGGCCAATTCGGCGGCATGCGCCGGCACGCCATCGTGTGGGGTAAAGGCGTGGGGGATTGTGTAGTCAGTCCCATGTGCACTCTCTTTGCTCTGCATAGCATAAAAAGAGGAAAAGAGTTGGAGGTAATGAACAATGCAAGAGCCGATTCTGCATGGCTTATCAAATGGTACGGTACAGACAAAATTAAGGATACCACTTATTGGGGGGAAGACGTTGCTAAAGCAGTAATCATTCATGATTATTATCATATGGAAGGCGATTGTGCCACTGTTTGTTCTTTTAATTCGGAGCTGACTTTAATGCGAGGGTTAGCGCTGGATGAGGAACTCACGTGGGGCAGTGTGCACGGAACACCTGAGCAATGGAGTGCGGTGTTTGGAGAAGATATCACGCAAGAAGACTTAATGAAGCAGTACGAGAGGCTGGTAAATCTGGAGAGAGCAATATGGATCAGAGACGGCTATTTAGAGGGTGCCGCCGATGCGTTTCACGATGTCATTTATCAGGAAAAAAGTAAGGCAGGCGATGTACTCTTTCCCAGAGAAAAGCTGGAGAATCTTCTTTCGGTCTATTATCAACTCAGAGGATGGAAGGATGGAGCCCCCACAAGAGCTAAGCTTGAGGAACTGGGCTTGAAGGATGTGGCTGATGAATTAGAGCGTAATGGAAAACTTACTTAAAATATATACTAAAACGGAGGTAAGATGATGGCGGAACAGAAAAAAGCTACAAGTAATGTAAAGACTGCAGATGAGATGAATCATATGAGGGAACTGCCCAAAGAACAATTAAGTGAGCACTTCCAGGACCATATTGCATTTCTGATTATGGGCAAATGTGAGGGGAAAGACATCTTTATGGCATTAGGCATGTACCATGTGGGGGGAAAAGTCTGGGGCATTGCCGATGGGATAGTACAGCAGACGAATCTGATAATCACTCCCAGCGATCATCGCACGATATCAAATAACGAATTTGTCGGCAACCGCATTGGACCGACGGATGAATCCGCAAACTTTCAGGTTGTTGAGGAATCCGACAAAGTAATCTGGAAAACCGGCAACCGCCAGATTACATGCCGTATGCCCTACTGGGAGTTAAAGGGAGAGCACATGGGTGTTGACCTTGACTTAACGATTGGCGGTATCGGCGATTCCATTCCATATCATGGTCCCTGGACTGACCTTGCCGCTAAAGGTTTGGCAGGTAATGAACACCTTTGCTGGGCATCGGGAAGCTTCACATACCAGGGTAAAAAATATACCCTTGATGAGGGCTGGGCAGTCCGAGAGCGAACCTGCCTGGGTAAGGGTTGGGATGTATTAACACTGTTGGGCCACTCCACAGGTTATATTTGGGGATGGTGTTTCAGTGAATCCGTAAAAGTATTCTGCTTTGCTGAGCCTGAGGTAAACCGCTACGTGGGGCGTGTCTGGAGTGGTGATCAGGTCCTCGGTTACGGTCCCGGCCAGATCACGGTTGAACCATTGGAAAGGTGGAAAGATCCGATGACCGATGTGACTATCCCCATTAAATGGAAGATCAAGATGGAATCTGATGCTGCAAATGTTGAGATGAATGTGGCTACATGGTCAAGAGCACTATACGGCTTTCATTTGGCCAAGGGATATACTACACACTACTGCGTGCTTGGCAGAACCAACGGCAGCGTAGTCTTCCCCGACGGACGCAATGTTCCGATAAATGATTGCCAGACCTACTTTGAGACAGCCAAAGCAACAGTCCTTCCGAAGGGATAATTTAAACCGCATCAGCAAATGCATTCCCCGTTGCTTGCAGCGGGGGACTTAATTATATATTGAATATCGAACAAGGAATAATGAAGGAAGAAAAGCCGGTTCCCCCTTAATAAAGGGGGGCAGGGGGTTGTCTGACACTCTGCCACCCTTTTCATAATTCGAAATTCCTTGTTCAATATTCTATATCTGTTTTCTATTATTAAACTTGATAAAATTATGTAGTACTTATGCCCGTCTGCACACTGCCTCTTATACCGGAGAAATGAGACTATGGAAAATTATTTTGGATATTCCGGAAAAATCCTTAGAGTTGATCTTTCTACAGGAATAATTTCTCATGTTGATACGGTAAATTCTGCCTCCAAATTTCTTGGAGGCCGGGGCCTTGCGTCCAAAATATATTGGGACGAAGTGCCCACCGAGGCCACTGCTTTTGATGAGCGAAACAGGATCATATTTGCTACCGGTCCTATGGCCGGAGTACGAATGATCGGAGGTTCCCGGTGGGTAGTATGTGCCAAAACGTCTAAAACCACTCCGGATCATTACAACTATTGCAATCTGGGCGGAACATGGGGTGCCGAATTGAAATTTGCCGGCTATGATGCCCTTGTAGTCCGGGGTATATCGGAAAAGCCTGTATACCTTCTGATTACGGACAACACTGTTCAATTGAAGGATGCTGCATTCTTGTGGGGAAAGGGTGCGGTTGAGACCCGGAAAATTTTAAAGGCCGAGCTGGGCAAATCATTTAAGGTCGTGGCTATTGGCCCCGCCGGTGAAAATATGGTGACAATAGCCTCCATACACGCTGATAACGATGCCAGTGGTTCTGCAGGAATGGGCGCTGTTATGGGCTCCAAGAAATTAAAGGCGGTGGTAGTAAACGCTTCCGAGCGAAGTGTCAATATCGCCCAACCCGAACGAATAAAGGAGATGGGCAAATATCTTCAGGGATTATGGCAATTTCCTTCCAGAATGGAGACTCCCTATTTGGTAAAAATGAACCCCGTACCTGATATCTTTCCAAAGCTGAAGAAAAGTCCCTGCTATGGTTGCCCCGGTTGCGTGAGGAAGACCTATGAAGCTGAAAATGGAAAGAAGGGGAAATTTTTTTGCCACTCGGCCATGTTCTATCAACCAAGAGCGATGAAGTATTATGGAAAATGGAATGATGTAAGTTTTCATGCAACAAGACTTATAGATGAATACGGAATTGAATCCCACGGATTCGATTATATTTTGAACTGGATTGAGCGATGCTATGAGGCCGGGATTCTTAATGATAATAACACCGGCCTTCCGCTGTCGGATATAGGAAGCCTTGAGTTTTTGGAGACTCTTTTGAAAAAAATTTCCAATCTTGAAGGCTTTGGAGGTTTGCTGGCACAGGGCTTGGATAAAGCCGCCGAACATTTTGGTCCTGAAGCAGTAGAAAAAGCAAAAGAATGCACCTATTTTTCCTCAAAATGCAAAACTTTTTATGGACCCAGGCTCTATATCACAACCTCACTTTTTTATGCCATGGAACCAAGACTCCCCATCCAGCACCTGCATGAGATATCGATTCGGGTCTCCAAGTGGCTGGCCTGGAATCAGGGAATCAAAGGAGCCTATTTTTCTTCACAGGTCTTTCGCGCCATAGCCGAACGATTTTGGGGAAGTGAGATGGCTGCCGATTTTTCCACTTATGAGGGTAAGGCATTGGCAGCGAAGAAAATACAGGACAGACAGTATATCAAAGACAGCCTGGTACTCTGTGACTTGCTATACCCCGTTATGGATCTTCCATCCACTGATGATCATGTGGGTGACCCAAATCTGGAAAGTAAACTTCTTTCTTTGGTCACTGGTAACCAAATCGACGAACAAGGTCTTAACAGAATCGGCGAGAGGCTCTTTAACCTGCAGCGGGCAATACTTGTTCGTGAGGGGCATCGGGGAAGGGCTGATGACATTGTGGCCGATTATTTCTTTACGGAACCGCTTGAACATGACCATGTAAATCCTGAATGTCTGGTACCCGGCAAAGACGGGGCGCCCCTGTCACGAAAGGGCGAGGTGCTTGACAGGAAAGCATTCGAAGTTATGAAAGACGAATACTACAGTTATAGAAACTGGGATGTGGCAACAGGATTGCAGACCCGGGATGCGCTTGAAGATCTTGAGCTGCATGATGTTGCCCGTGATTTAGAACGCAGGTGCCTTTTAGGGCATACAGGTGTTTGAGTGCGTCAGCCAAGGGTTATGCTACACACTACTGCGTGCTTTACAGAACCAACGGCAGTCTCGTCTTTTCCGACGGATGCAATGTTTCAATAAATGATTACCAGACTTATTTTGAAAAGAATAGATAAGGCCAGCGAGCAGTAGCAGATCATTGGCTGCTCGTATTTCCGGCACCTTTAAAATTTTCTTATATACAGGATGGAACTCTATTATGAAATCAGCACACCAAAAATTTCTTGTTATTCATTTGTCATTTCTCGTCATCTTGCTTCTGGCATCAAATGGGTATTCAGAATCTCTTGGGGATACATATAACGAAGTTGACCGCTGGATTGCTAATTTTAACCCACTCGGTGATGCTCTGAAACCGCTTAACGAAATTCAGCGTTTTAAAGTAAACGGTTTTTTGTCCAATTGGACCACGATAAATGTCCATGGTGACAGACAGGTGGGCACTGTGACTAAGGATTGGCGATTTCAGGAGATCCAGTGGATGGCGGAGTTAGAACCCCGTTATCAGTTTTCACCCGGAGTGGAATTGGTGAATAAGCTCCGATTTCAGTATGATGCAGTCTACGACTGGCAAAGCTCGAGCCTTTATGCGGATAAAGTCAATAAGGATTCCTATATTTCTCATAGAGGTGATGAGATTATGCGAGAACTTCATCTGGATATCGAATCAGACAATTTATATGTGAAAATCGGTAAGCAACAGGTGGTCTGGGGAAAAATGGAAGGCCGGTGGATGGACTTCATCAACAACATAGATGGGAAAGACTTTCTGGAAATCAGGGCTTCACAATATAATAAACTGAGGATACCGCTCTGGATGTCAAATATCACGTACACCTTCCGGGAAAGCAGTATACAGTTTTTGTGGATACCGGATTATGAGCCGGCAAGAAATCCTTACCAGGGCTCTCCATGGTGGTCGCCATTAAGATCCGATCCGGAAAGAGATCCTCGCTATCGAGGCTCTGCCGATGAACCCGGTATGGCATTTAAAAATAATCAGTGGGCTGCCAGATTCGATACGAAACTGGGGCAGGCCACATGGAGTTTGGGCTATATGTACGGCTTTTCTCCCAACGCAACAAATTTTATCAGGCGGGATAGTCTCGGGCAGACGTTTTATGATCCGGAATATACGCGGGCACATTTTGTAGGTTCAGCCATTGATGTTGGATATGTAATAAAAGGGGTTCCTTTTTTTCAGCGAATACCTTTTACATACCGGGCTGAGGTTGTTTATAAAACAGACCAGTATTTCACGGATTTTAACAAATGGGATACTTATAACGGGATTCTCAAAAAAGATAAAGGCGTGACCAATACGGATTTAATAAGCGGTGCGATGAAATTCGATATTTTTTTGCCTGGCAGAGTATGGTGTTTTTACCAGCCGATGATTAGTTACTATTCAGGATGGCGTGAAAGTCTTGGGGTCAACAAGTGGTCTCTGGGTCATGTGTTCCTTTTCAATAAGTTCTGGCGGTCATTTGAGGACCGCTTGATCACTTCTTTTTTTGTTTTTTTTAATACAGGGGGACCTCTTAACGGGTGGCAGGGAATGAAGAACCAGTTTATCGTAACATGGAAGTGTTCGGATAATCTTGAGGCCAAAATTCTTTACTCAGATTACCGTGGTGGGAAAAATGACCTGTATGGCCAGTTTAACAAATGGGATAATATCGGCTTGGAAATTAATTACGTATTTTAGTTCTATGATCAGGTGACACTTAAACCAACCTTTTTTTGCGGAGATAGTCCTATGAAAGAAAATGATTATGGACAATCAATTACAAGAAGAAAGTTTATAGAAAAAAGCATCCGTACAGCAATCGTTTGTGGTCTCGCCCCATCAGTTTTATTTAAAACACGTCCGGCATCCGGCCTGTCTCTGTGTGATGTGGAAGAGCTTTGCCCGGAAGCTGATGGAAAGGCTACCTGGAAAGACGTGTGTCAGCTTTCAAGAAAAGATATGGAAACATTCAACATGGATTTAACTCCATGGGAGAAGACGCCAAGGCATAGTCAATACACATATGTGGCAGCAAAGTTAGCACCTCCTTACACGGCCACTGAAATCGCTTATATGCTGACCGTCGGCCAACATTTTCCGTGGTGGACACATGAAGGGCCGATGGGAGGTATGATGATCAACAACAGAGGCGGATTGAATTATTATACCGGCCAACGGGAAGTCTGGTCTGCTCTTTCACCTGATACTCTGGAAGATTATCTTTATCGCTGGCCGGAAAACAAGATCTATATGTGGATCCTAGACAGATATCATAAGCCGGCACTGTATAGATACACTAAGTTTCTGCAAAATGTTTACAGATGCGGAAAGACACATGAGAAGTATTCGGATAAATGGCATTTTTATCCGGGAGTACAGAAGTTGGTTACGGAAGGAGAAGCACGATATTCCGATCAGTACTTTGACAGAGACTTTACATATGGGGATACGGCAATGATTCCCTGGTATTATACGTGGAGATTTTTGGGTACCGATGTCTTATACAATAATGATACTGTCAGATTCCCGGATGCCCGTAAAGAAATCACTATCCGGAATTGGGATGGGCAGGCGATAAAACAGGATGCCGGAAGTCTTAGCATCATGGGAAAGGATTATCCGGCTTATAACAGCAACGGGGGCGTCCCCTGTTATGTTATGGAAGCGACTGCAAACTGTGATTTCTTCGCACCCGAGCATAAAAGATTGATTCTTTGGGTTGATATGTACGCCCATCGGGAATTGAGAAGAGAACGATATGATCTTGATAATAATCTTATGGCAATTACGGAAGCAAAAAACCGCCTTGAGCTAAAAGATAAAGGCAAATGGGGTTATTCCATATTGATCTATCTTGCATGGGACCTGAAAAATGACCATATGTCTGCAAATCACTATGATTTTCACAGATTCCCCCGTACATTTGAGATAGATCCTGAAAAACCTGAGGCATATTTCAGACCAAACCCTGTTTTTATGGAAAGCGAGATGTTTCCGGTTCCTTTTAGCACTATGGTTTTTAGCGATCCTGAGGCATTCTATTTGAGGCCAAAACTTATGCCTGAAAAATTCCCCCGGGTAAGAAAAATGTGTTTATCCGAAAAAACGCTTAAACTTGTTAAGGCCCAGAATGAGGAAAAAATGTTGATTTTTATTTGATTTGATCAGCAAATTACAAAATAAAATCGAAATTTAAAAGTAGCTCACATATCATAAAGGAGAGTAAAAAGTGAAACACCAAAAAGATGCCACCAGTAATGTTAAAATAGTCGATGAGATGAGCCATGTGCATGAACTGCCCAAAGAGCATTTAGCCGAACACTTCCAGGACCATATCGGGGCTATGGTTTTGGGCAAAGCCGGGGACAACGATATCTTTGTGTGTAGTACTATTTACCACGTGGGAGGAAGACTCTGGGGGATCAAGGATGGTGCTCTGGTCCAGACAAATCTGATTATCGCCCCCAGCGACCAGCGCAAGATGCAAAACAATGACTTTGTCGGCAACCGCCTGGATCCTATGAAGAGTTTTAGCAATTTTCAAATAGTGCAGGAGTCCGACAAGGGAGTCTGGATAGCCGGCAATCGGCGTATGGTATGTTGCCCACCTTATTGGGAGATGAAAGGAGAACACATGGGTGTAGATCTTGATCTTACCATGGGAGGCATAGGAGAATCCATTCCCTATCATGGACCGTGGAGTGACCTATCTGCTAAAGGCGTTGCCGGAAACGAACACCTGGGATGGGCTGAAGGCAGCTTAACCTTCAAGGGGAAAAAATATATCTTCGATGAAGGCTGGGCTGTGCGCGAGCGAACCTGTTTTGGCAAGGGCTTTGACGTCCCATCACTACTCGGTCACTCAACAGGTTATATCTGGGGATGGTGCTTCAGCGAATCCATAAAGATATTTTGCTTTGCAGAGCCTGAGGCAAATCATTTCTCCGGCCGTGTATTTTTAGAGGATCAGATTATCAATTTTGGCGTGGGCGATATCACCGTTGAGCCACTGGAGTTCTGGAAAGATACGTTAACCGACGTAACGATCCCTATTCAATGGAACATCATAATGAAAGCAGCAGGCGGCACCGTTGAGATGAATGTAGCTATATGGGCCAGAGCTCTATTCGGCTTTCATCTGACTGAGGGTTATACTACACATCACGCAGGGCTTGGCAGGGCCAACGGCCGTTTTGTTTTCCCTGATGGGCATAGCGTTTCTATAAAGGAATGTCAGGCCTACTTTGAACAAGGCAAAGCCACACCTCTTGGGATCGGGTAGACATAAAAGATAAAAATCAGTGATTTATAGTAAGGAAAGGCTTATGAGTCAAAAACAGGAAAAATATGATGTGGTGATTTTGGGTTCAGGGATAGGCGGATTATGTTGCGCTGCTTTGCTGGCAAACAAAGGTTATAAAACGCTTGTGGCAGAAAAAATGCCGATGATCGGCGGCAGATGTTCCACATTGGCATACAAAGGTTTCAAGATTCCCACAGGAGTGGTTGCTGTACCAATGTCAGGAGTTTTAAAGTCCGTTTTTGATGAGGTCGGCGCAGATTTTGATGTTTCGCCTATTACTGTTTTACCCAAATATCTTATCGATAATAAGATAATAGATGAACCTGCAGATGGTCAGCCACTTTCAATATTATCCTGTTTTTGCACTGATAAAAAAGAAGTAAGTATGTTACAAAAAGGAATTGAAAGAGCACAGACCTGGAATGCACCTTCAAATGAAACATCTCTACTGGACTTTCTTTATCAATATACGAAAAATGAAAATCTTATTTCCTACTTTAATAACAAGTGCGATATATTTTTTACTGTTGGCGCTCATGAAGCTTCAGCAAGGGAATATTTTCTTTCGCATACAGGAATCTTAAAAGACTTTCAGCCAATCGGCTTTGCCAATCAGGGAAGTATAAGCCTGATGAAAGCACTTAAAAAAGTCATAGAAGACAAAGGAGGCAAGGTCTTAACTCAATGCAGAGCCAAAAAAATACTTGTCAAAAATCAAATTGCAGAAGGAGTAGTAGTTGAAGGGATAAAAGGTGAAACTACTATTATGGCTACCGCAGTAGTCAGTAATACCGGTCCTAAGAAAACTGTTGCCCTTGCCGGAAAAGAACATTTTGACAAGGGTTATCTCAAAGAAGTCATAAACATGGTGCCATCTTTTCAAATGTGGGTGACAACGATAAGTGACAGACCACTTTTTGATATTCCATTTTTGTTTACCCTCAAAACAAAAAGATTATTAACATTCCTGTCTGCTTCTCTTGTAAGCCCCGGTTTAGCCCCTGAAGGAAAATATATTCACTATTCCATTTCAGGTCCCGCCTCCCAGACAGGCCCATGGAATTTGCAAAACGAAGTAGACCTGCATATTCAGGATTTGAAAGATAATATACCTGATTTCAATAAATACGGAAAGATCCTGCATGTAGGTTGTTATTGGGGAGAATTGCCCACATATTCCAATACGCCGATAACAGGTTTTCATAACATACCGCAAAAGACTGCGGTAGAAAATTTATATAATGTCGGAGATGGCGTTTCAAAAGAAGATGGTTTCTCGTGTGGAAGCCCGGGTTGCGCTTTAACCGCCAGAATAGTTGCAGAAGATATAAAAAACCGTTTTAAACCTTAAGAATTAAGGAGGTATAAAAATGCTAACCGTTAATGAAGAAACATGCGTTGGATGCGGATGGTGTCAAACCTTTTGCCCTCAGGATGCTTTGCGCGCCTGGGGTTATCTGGAAATAGATTATAAAAAATGTGATGAATGCCTTGTCTGTATTAAATTCTGCCCTACCGATTCATTGAGTATGGCCGATGTTTCACACCATAAGTAATAACTGACAGCTCTGAATTGCTTGTCAATAAAAGGAGAGGCATATGGGACAAAAACAGGAAAAATATGATGTAGTGGTTTTGGGCTCAGGGATAGGTGGGCTATGTACAGCCGCTCTGCTGGCAAACAAAGGCTATAAAATACTTGTTACAGAAAAACTGCCGATTATCGGAGGCAGATGTGCGACATTGAAATATAAAGGTTTTAAAATTCCAACCGGCGTGCTTGGCGTGCCTATGGCAGGAACTTTTAAATCAATTTTTGAGGAAGTCGGTGCTGAGTTTAATGTGACTCCCATGACCGTTCCACCTAAGCATCGCATTGATAATGAAATAATTGATATGTCCAAAAGCAATCAGCCGGATGCTATTTTGTCGAGATTTTGTGGCGATGAAAAAGAAATAGAGGCTTTAAAAAAGGGAATAAACAGAGCTCAGACCTGGAATTTTCCTTCAAATGAAATATCTCTGAAAGATTATCTTAATCAATATACAAGAGATGAGAAACTCATAGAATACTATAGTAATCTGAGCGACCGCATTTTAAGCACTCGCGCTCATGAGATATCGGCAAGAGAATATTTTCAGTCCTTCGCCGGGAGCATAAAAGATTTCCAGAGTGGCGTCGGTTTCGCTCCTGAAGGAAGCATGGCATTGATGAAAGCGCTTAAAAAGGTCATAGAAGAAAAAGGAGGCAAGGTCTTAACCCAATGCAGAGCCAAAAAAATTCTGGTTAAAGAAGGAATCGCAGAAGGAGTAGTTATTGAAGATAAAAAAGGAGAAACAACAGTCCGGACAAGTGCAGTAGTAAGCAATGCAGGCCCGAAGAAAACTGTGGCTCTTGCAGGAAAAGAATATTTTGACAAGGGATATCTAAGGGAATTAAAAAATATGGTTCCTTCACTTCAAATCTGGGTTTCAACGATCAGCGACAGACCTTTGTTTGATGTTCCTCTTTTGTATACCTACGAGACACGCAGATTAGTTTCCTTCGTATCTATTTCTCATGTGTGCCCTAAATTGGCGCCTGCCGGAAAATATATCCATTATTCCATCTCCAGTCCGGTCAGCCAGACAGCCCCCCGGAATTTAAGAAACGAGGTAAATATGCATATTCAGGATTTAAAAGATTCTGTGCCTGACTTTAATAAATACGGACAAGTCCTGCATGTTGGTTGCTATTGGGGAGAATGGCCGACTTTAGCCAATGCGCCGATAGTTGGTTTTAATGGTATACCGCAGAAGACGCCGATAGAAAATCTTTACAATGTAGGAGACGGCGTAGCAAAAAAAGGTGGCTGGGCGGGAGGAAGCCCCGGTTGTGCTTTAAGCGCCAGGATAGTCGTGGAAGATATTGAAAATCGCTTTGAACCGGGATAATCATTTCGAGCTTTATATAGATAAAATTGCTTATTACGGGGTTTCTTAAACCTGCGCCTTGACCTTGACCAAACTGAAACGTTTTGAAAGCGGCTCTATAGGTTAACAAATAGCCAGAATTTTGAACAGGACGGAAGAGACAGCACAATTTTATGCTAAGTAATATGGCATGGTAAAAGCCAATAAATATCGAATATTGTTTAGTATTTTAACCTGAGCAGCCAGTTATACTGCTATTTCAGCTGTTCCGGTAAAGTTTTTTTTATTGCTTTTTTTCTACCAGCCATTTCCATGGACCATTGGATCTCATAAGAACATCTAATTTCACTTCATAGAGTTTGTTGCAAACTTCTGAGTTCGTATGTTTATAACTTCCTACTACTTTCATGTCCATGTTGCTTAAAAGTTCATGTGCTTCTTCCATAGCTGAATAGGCGGCAACTAAGTATCTTTCCTTTTGTTCTACTTTGGCAAGATACCTCCCGGCATTCATTATCTGGCATTGTGATACATTTAAGCTTGCTGTATATAAAGAATAATTTAAAATAGCACCCTCGCGGGAAGCAACACAATTGCTGATTTTATCGGGCGTCAGATAACTTTCAAATGACTTCTGCTGCTGGAGTTCTTTGTAATCGTTTGTTTTTAAGGGCAACCATATACTGTGGCCCACATAATGGTTCCAGGAATCAAAGATAATGTGGTTCAGATCAGGAAGAATCATGGAAGCTTTCCTGATAACATCTGTTCGCAGTGGTTTGGGAGTGCAGTAAAGATCATTGTGACAGGAAAGCACCATGCTGATATGCTTGTCTGTTGAAATACACTCGCTTTTTAATGTAATTTCGTCACTTGACTTTTCAGGATATCTGAACAACTCATTGTGTAAGCAGTGTGCTTCTACCGAAGAGTATGCAAAACGCCTTTTTTGTATGGAATACCAGAGTGGCTGACCCGCGTTAAGAGCTACGCAAACCTGGATTGGAATGCCGGTTACCTCAGCAAGATCATGAAGGTTTTCAATGCGGACACGGCGACGGCCAGCCTCCCAGTTTCTTAATTGGCGGGTACTTACTCCCACCAACTTTGAGATAGATTCCTGGCTAAGCTCACGCCAATGGCGATATTCTTTAATCAGAGATCCCAGCGAGTTGTATAATTTGGGTTTACGATAGGAAATCTTTGTTCCTTGTAAAGCAGCCATGGATTATTTATACGCTTCAAATAGTTTTATCTTAACTTAATAAGCCAATGAATCTATAACTCATAAGCTATTGGATATAGTTGATAACGATTTAACATATCTGAGATAAAGAATTTCATGCCAAATATATTTTTTCAGTTTACTGAGTATATTTTTTGTTGTCAAGAACTAAGAAATAAGTATAATATTAAAGTATATCAGGCTTCTGCTGTGTGTTTGTTTTATTCTGCTTTTGCGTTTTACCGCCTTTAAACAAGTATTTCTGTTTATAATCAAAATACAGTTTTAAACAGAAGATAGATACTTCAATGGAGAAATTGGCCCAAAGGGAGGCCGGGACAGGGTAACCGCATTTAGAATTAATATGCCATTTAATAATTTTGTGAAACACCCAAACCGTCATGCCGGACTTGATCCGGTATCCAGAACCCAATGGAATTACTGGTTTCCGGCCTTCCAGACTGTGTCGTAATATTATTTGCAGTACAAAATTTAAACGTTCTTTGACAAAAAATATTAGAAATCAGTTTCTA
>JAHIFE010000220.1 GCA_018901125.1 Pseudomonadota bacterium
TATACCGGCAGCTACTATATTTTTTGCGATGTGTCTGCCCATATAAGAAGCGCTTCTATCCACCTTGGATGGGTCTTTACCTGAAAAGCATCCGCCTCCATGACTTCCCTGCCCGCCATATGTATCAACTATAATTTTACGGCCGGTTAGCCCGCAGTCTGCCATTGGGCCACCCAAGACAAATTTTCCTGTAGCATTTATATAAAATTTTGTGTCCCCGTCAATCATATCTTTCGGAATAACCTTTTTAATAACATCATTGACGATAGCTTCCCTGAGATCGTCATAAGTCACATCAGGTTTATGCTGCGCAGCAATAACTATGGTATCAACTCTTTTTGGACAGCTGTTCTCGTATTCTATTGTCACCTGAGCTTTACCGTCAGGTCTCAAGAAATCCAGTGCTCCGTTTTTTCTTACGGTAGAAAGGCGATGACAAAGTTTATGTGCATATACTATGGGCATGGGCATTAATTCAGGAGTTTCATCAGAGGCATAACCGAACATAAGGCCCTGGTCGCCTGCTCCCTGTTCCAGATACATCCCCTGACCGGTGTTTACACCCTGGGCAATATCAGGAGATTGATGATCAATGCTTGTTATCACTGAACATGTTTTCCAGTCGAATCCTATCTGGGAAGAACTGTATCCGATTTCACGAATGGTATCTCTTACTATCTGAGGCATATCAACATAACATTCGGTTGTTATTTCTCCGGCAATAAAGGCCAGCCCTGTAGTAACAAGAGTCTCGCAGGCCACTCTGCAGTGTTTGTCTTTTTCCATAATAGCATCAAGTATGGCATCGGAAATGGCATCCGCAACTTTATCCGGATGTCCCTCGGTTACTGATTCTGATGTAAAAAAGTATTGTTCATTGTCCATTAATCATCTCCTTTTTATTATTCAATAGAGCCAGTTTCAAAACGTTTCAGTTTGGTCAAGCTCAAGGCGGGCGAAAATTTTAACCACAGGAATACATAGAGTATTTCGAGGATTAAAATTTGAGCCCAACACAGAGATCGGCCAAAATGGGGCGTTTTGCAATTGGCTCAATATGCCGGCGCGAATGTTAACGGCATTAAGCCTGTAATACCATATTATCTATTAGTCTTGTTGTTCCGATTTTTACTGCAAGAGCCATCACAGCCGGTCTGTCAATCGTATCTATACTTTCGAGTGTTTCGGAATCACAAATTTTTATATAATCTATTAAAGTATCCGGGCAGGAATTTATTAATTCTGTTGCCTGCGCAATAATTTTTGATGAATCCCTTACTCCTGTTCCTATCATTTCCATAGCTTTTTCCAAAGATTTATACAAGGATAAGGCATAAATCCTTTCTTCCGGACTAAGATAACTATTCCTTGAACTCATGGCAAGCCCGTCTTTTTCCCTTACAGTAGGAACCCCAACTATTTCGATATCGAAATTAAGATCAGAAACCATTTGTTTTATCACAAGAAGCTGCTGAAAATCTTTTTGGCCGAAAACAGCAATATGCGGTTTTACAATATTAAAAAATTTGGAAACTATCGTTGAAACTCCCCTGAATAAAACAGGCCTTGACAGGCCGCAGAGATGATCAGGAAGGCTTTTTAATTCCACATAGGTTTGAAATCTATCAGGATAGATATCTTTTGCATCCGGAATAAATGCTACATCGACACGTTCTTTTTCCAGCAGTTCCAGATCTCTTTCGATATTTCTGGGATATGACGCCAGATCTTCACTCGGGCCAAACTGGGTGGGATTGACAAATATGCTCGTAACTACAACATCTGCTAACTCGTGGCCTTTTTTCATAAGTGCAAGGTGGCCTTGATGTAAAAAGCCCATTGTAGGGACAAAAGCCAGACATTCGCAGTTTTCCCGGATACGATCTGAATATTCCTGCATATCTTTAATTTTATTAATTATTTTTATGGCACTCACCTCGCTTGTTATAAAACTGTTTAATATTATCGACAGGATATGGTTAAAAAATAAGCACACCCTGATAAAAAGTCCAATAAAGCAGGGTATTATTTAAAAAAAATTCATAATGCAATGAACAAAAAAAGTCAATAAATGCAAAGCAGTTTATTTATTCCAGGAAAAGAGCGCAGCTCCTACCACAATTGAAAGCACCGTCATAAAAATCAGAACTGCAAGTTCAGGGGTAACATCAGATAGAGTAGCTCCGTCATTCATTACTTTTCTTGCGGCTGAAAGCATATGGGTTAACGGAAAGAGTTTGGCTATTAATTTTATCCAGTGTGGTGATCCTTCGAGGGAAAACCATACTTCGGATAAAAACATCATGGGCCAGCTGATAAAATTCACAACGCCGCTTGTAAACTCTTCGCTGAATCCTCTTGCGGCAATAACAAGTCCATATGCACTAAGACATATGCCTCCGGTAAAAAAAATTATAAAAAGATCAAAATAAGAACCTGCAACCTTAAAATGAAAAACCAGATCACATCCAAACCAGACAACTCCAAGGGTAAATAATAGAATAAATATTCGTGACAATACCTGTGAGCTAAGATATTCAAAAGCCGTAAGAGGGGTTGCATTCAGACGCTTTAGTACACCCATTTTACGGTAACGAACCACTACATATCCAACACCCCAAAGAGCGCTGAACATCATATTCATTGCAAGAATTCCGGGAAACAGCCAGTCGATATACCTTATTTCATTTCCTTTTATTTCTTTTTTTTCGGCAATATTTTTTACATTTGGCAACAAGGTGCTTTTGAAAATTTTTTCAACTATATAACCTTTCGGAGAACTGTCGCTGACCCAGTATTCATGTGATGGTGAGCCGGCTTTAACCAGAAAATCTATTTTATGATGTTTTAATTTTTCTATCCCGTCTTCAAAAGATTTAAATCCTATAAACTTGATATAGCGGGTTTCTGCAAATCGCAAAGGAAGATCCGTTTGATCAGAGTGTATTATGTCGTACTGAGACGGAAAAACCCCGACTTTGTATTCAGTATAATCATTTCCCCCGAAAACCATTCCGAAACCGGCTACTATCAGAAAAGGAAAAAGGAAATTCCAGCCAAGGGCCGACCAGTCTCTGAAAAATTCAAGGTTACGCGCATGAAACATTGCCCAAAGTCTTTTAAAGCTCATATCTAATCTCTTAGCTGTTTTCCTGTTAAATTTAAATACACGTTTTCCAGATTAGGGGAACGGACAATCAGTTCCGTTAAATCAGTTCCTTTTGATATCAGCATATTAAGGCAGGAATTAATATCGCTTGTTTTGATTTCAATTTTACCGTTTATCTCAAGATATCTGAAAGGAATCTGTTCCATGGAAAAGCCAATGCTGTCTTTAGGCAGGATTATGGTAATCTCTTCACAATATTTTTTAATAAGTTGATTGGGAGTACCTTGTGCGATTATCTTTCCATTATCCATTATTGCAATTTCATCACATATACGCTGCGCCTCTTCCATGTAATGAGTTGTCAAAATAATCGTTTTCCCTTTTTCTTTTATTTTATGAATAATACTCCACAGATTTCGTCTTGCCTGGGGATCAAGTCCTGTTGAAGGTTCATCCAGAAACATAAGCTCCGGCTTATTAATCATGGCAAGAGCGAGCATAAGACGTTGTTTCTGCCCTCCGGAGATCTTATCATTTATCCTTTTCTGTATTTCACGCAGATTGCAAATATCAATAATTTCTTCAATATCGGCCGATTTATTATAAAGGCTTTTAAATATTTTCAAGGTTTCACGCAAAGTAAGTGATGAAAGCAAAGCTGTATGCTGAAACTGTATTCCCACTTCCTGTTTAAAAGACGACGACCTGGGTTTGCCTTTATAAAGAATTTCGCCTGAAGTTGGAGGGATTATATCTTCAATTACTTCAATAGTAGTTGTTTTGCCGGCGCCATTCGGGCCGATAAGACCAAAACAGGTTCCTTCAGATACTGAAAAACTAATGCCGTCAACCGCAACTACCTGCTTGTATTTTTTAACAAGGTTTTTTATTTCGAGCAGATAATTCATAATTTCTATTTTATAATTTCCATGTAATTAAGACTTGGTGTCAGAATCATTTTTATGTCTGGGAGCTGGCAGATCATTCTTATAAACCACGGTTCGATATGGAAAAGGGATTTCAATGCCTTCGCGGTCAAAGCGTTTTTTTATATTTTCGAGCAGCCAGAATTTTCCACTCCAAGCATCATCTATATCTAATACCCATACATATAACCGCAGACCAATCGAAAAATCATCGTGAGATCTTACCCTGAGATACGGCTCATCC
The DNA here is from genome assembly GCA_018901125.1 of Pseudomonadota bacterium. Lineage (GTDB taxonomy): Bacteria > Desulfobacterota > Desulfobacteria > Desulfobacterales > RPRI01 > RPRI01. The sequence goes on from JAHIFE010000220.1 coordinate 4,280, forward strand.
TCTCCATTCTTGTCACGGTAGGGGCATTTGTGTGCTTCATCCAGAATAACTTCTCTGGCAAAATCAATGTCTGTGTCATAACTTACTCCTAAATCCACTACGCATTTAATACGGGGATCTATGATACTATAGTTTATCAATGTCATATCATCCAGTTTCGAGTTCGGAATTATAAGTCGTTTGTAATCCCAGGATCTCACAATGGTATGACGCAGTGTGATGTCCTCGACAACGCTGTATTCGCCCTCTATTGATATTTTATCGCCTATTCGAATGGGCCTGTAAATTGCAATAGTAAGACCTGAAATCATATTTGCAAGGGATGATTTTGCAGCAAAACCTACCACAAGAGCTGTGATGCTGGCACCAGCAACAATTGTGCTCATTAATGCCTTTAGTCCAGGAACAAGGCTCGCGTACAATACCGAAAACATCATCCAGACAAGAAGATTCTTGATACGCAAACCGTACTTAATTACTGTTTCATCTATCTTGAATTTCAGTTTTCCTACAACCCAGTGTGACCTTTCCGCCAGGCGGGTTGTAATAATACAGGTCAACAAGGCTGCAAGAATCATAACAAAGGCCATAGATAAGGCCCCCAAACCAGTCGCCGGATCTATGATATTTTTGTAATTGAACCAACTAGTATTCATGCATACCTCTTAGTATCTCATCATAATATATATTATCGATTGTGATTGTTATATCTTCTTGAAAAGTTAGAAAATGATTTTTCAAGACTCCATTATTGATTTAAAGATCAACCAAATACAATCAGCATGTCATAAACAACCAGCAAGCTTGTGCCAAATTTAAATTTAAAACGATACAACAAACCATACCGCCTTTCAAGATGGAAATTTCCAGAGGTTAGACTAAACGAAAAGATTTATTAAGTGAAAAAGAAGTGTTGCATTTCGTTTTCAAGCAGCGCATAGAGCAGAACGCCCGGCAAGCAAGTCCATTTTATATTTGCGCACCGAAATATTTTCCGGAAGAAGTTTTTTTATCTCGCAAAGAGTTGTAACAGGGTAATTCATCATCTTGATCTGTTCAAGCAATTGAATAAAATAATTGCTCCTTATGCCCCCTTCAACTTCGGCATGAACCGGAAGCACGTGAATGCCACCACTTTTTAAAACCGAAATAATAGCTGAAGCGGCGTTATCAATACCTGTCTCTTCTATGCACGGAAGATCCGAAGGAATTTCCATAACACCTATTTTCTCGTGAATAAAAGACTCTTTGGCTCTTGTGCAGCTTAAATAATCAAACTTATACTCTTTAATAATTTCCATCACCCTGTCATCAATAAGCCATGCGGGCGCTCCGAATGATGCAGGCATATGTCCTGTCAGTTTTATAAATGCATTGATACCTTTTTCAAACCACTCTTTTATCCATTCGATTGATTTAATATGCAGTTCATCCTGCCAGCGCCTGTGATCCCAGGCATGAAACTGAACCTCGTGCCCGGTAGATATTATTTGCCTTACAATTTCAGGAAACGAGAGAGCTATCATGGGAGAAGGAAGTAATGTTCCGTAAAGAGCCGTTTTTAAACCATAGAGCCCGGGAGCATTGCTCTTTATCATCTTTTTTAAAAAAAGTGGGTTTTTTATAAGCTGAAGAACAGCTCTGCCAGAAGCATCAGGTCCCATGCTTAAATAAAAAGTTGCCTTTATATTAAACCGGTCAAGAATATCAAGAAGGCATGGCACTCCTTTTTTCATGCCCTGATAGGTATCAACATCTATTTTGATTCCTAAAGCATTTCCCTTTTTTCCCATCACATAGCGTCCCTATAGCTCTTCGGGGAAAAATATATGCCCGGTTTATCACTCTGATCATTGCCGGATATATCTGATGCATAGACCTTATCAATCACATATTCAGGCCTTTTTCTTACTTCTCTGTATATCCTGCCGATGTATTCACCTAATATGCCGAAGGCAAAAAACTGCAAGCCGATAAAAATAAACAGAATCGCAAAAAGAGTAAAAATACCCTCGGCGGCCCAGTGGGCTCCGTATAATAATCTGGCGATAGCAAGTATAACACCGAAACAAATACCTCCCACAGCCATTCCTATACCTCCATATAAAAGGGCTTTCAGGGGCAAATCCGAAAATGATGATACAAGGTCAAACTGAAGATTGATGAGTTTTCTTAAAGGATAGTTGGATATTCCACCACTTCTTTCATCATGCGAGACTTCGATTTCGGTAATATGCTTTCCAAAATATGTGGCAAGCGCCGGAATAAATGTAGAATGTTCATGACAAACTATCATGCGCTCGACCACCGGACGTCTGTACGCCCTGAGCATACACCCCCAGTCGGTCATACCTACCTTGGTAATCTTTCTTGTAACCATGTTAATAAGCTTTGATGCCGTTTTTCTGAACATTGAATCCTGGCGCTGTTTTCTGATTGTGCCTACAACATCATATCCACCCTCTTCCATCTTTGCTACAAGCCTGGGTATCTCTTCGGGAGGATTCTGCAAATCAGCATCCAGTGTGATTATGATATCACCTTTAACGATTGAAAAGCCCGAAAGAATTGCCGCATGCTGACCGTAATTTCTAACAAGCGCAATAACCTTCACCTCCGGCCACACAGTTAGACTTTTCAATATGGAAAGAGAATTATCATTGCTTCCGTCATCAACCAGAATAATCTCATATGGTCTGTTCATATTCTGCATAACCGGATTTATTCGTTCAATCAGTAAAAGCAGATTTTCTTCTTCATTGTAAACAGGAATTACCAGAGAAACCATAAGCTGTGAGCTCATTTGTTATTGTTCCTTGACCTTATTTTAATATTTCTCTTACAGCCTCACAAACATAGGATGCATCATCACTTTTCATATCCGGAAAAAGAGGAAGCGAAATAATCTTTTCTGCTGCGCGCTCGGTTTCGCAAAGCATCCCCTTTTCTGTTCCATATTTTTTCTTAATATAATCCAAAAGGTGGCAAGCAGGGAAATGAAGGCCGTAACCTATATTATATTCGGATAATTTTTCCATAAAGAGCCCCCTGTCCATGGATAGCACTTTTATTACAAACAGGTGGTTTGAATTAACATGCGAATACCCGGCAATTCCTGGCAACTCAAGCCCTTTTACATCTTTAAGTCCCTTAATGTAAATCGAAGCAATCTCTTCTCTTTTACTGTTAATATCATCCAATCTTGATAACTGGGCAAGCCCTAAGGCCGCCTGCATATCCGGCAGATTATATTTAAATCCGGGCAAAGAGATATCATATTCAGGATTTCCTCCCTTGCCATAGCGTTTCCATGCATCCCTTTCAATCCCATGAAATCTTAATAGTCTTATATCTTTTTCCAGTTTTTCATCACATAAAGTGATCATGCCCCCTTCACCGCAGGTAATGTTTTTTATGGGATGAAAAGAAAAAATGGCGATATGCCCAAATCCACCGGCATGGATTCCCTTGTAATAAGTACCAACGGCATGGGCAGCATCTTCAATAATTATAAGATTGTGCTTTTTTGCAATTTTTATAATTTTGTCCATATCAGCAGGCACTCCTGCAAAATGAACCGGAATGATTGCTTTGGTTCTGGAAGTAATTTTCTCTTCTATAAGATCAGTATTAATATTTAAGGTATCATAATCAATATCAACAAACACCGGCTTTGCTTTTTGCATCACAATCATGTTGATAGTTGAAGCAAAAGTCATAGACGGCGTAATAACCTCATCCCCTTCCCCGATGTTAAGTGCAAGTAGCACAATGTGCATACCGGCTGTTGCGGAACTTACAGTGATTGCACGTGAAGCCCCTGTCAATTCACAAAATTTATCCTCAAACTCCTTGCATGCAGGTCCGGTAGTAATCCATCCCGATTTTAAGCAGTTTACAACATTATTAATCTCATTTTCCCCTATGGAGGGTTTGGACAGAGGCAAAAAATCTTCTCTTATTTTCATATTGCTCCATATATTTATGTTTAAGCTTCTTGTTCAATCAATTCCATAAGGTATTGCCCATACTCATTTTTTGAAAGTCCGATGGCAAGTTCTTTAAGCTGCTCCTTATTAATATAACCAAGCCGATATGCTATTTCTTCTATACATGAAATTATGAGGCCCTGTCTTTCCTGTATAGCCTGGACATAGCTTGCAGCTTGTTGCAGCGATTCAAATGTTCCTGTATCAAGCCAGGCAACACCTCTTCCCAAAAGCTCTACCTTAAGCTTTCCTTCCTTTAAGTATTTAAGATTAATATCCGTAATTTCAAGCTCGCCTCTTTTAGACGGTTTCAGATTTTTTGCTGCCTGAACGACATCACTGTCATAAATATATAAACCCGGAACCGCATAGTTTGATTTCGGCTTTTGAGGTTTTTCTTCTATCCCAATGACATTACTATGTTTATCAAATTCAACCACCCCATACCTTGCCGGATCTTTCACAATATATCCGAAAATCAGGCCACCCTTTTGCAGTTTTGCTGCCTTACTCAATATTGATGAAAAACTGTCACCGTAGAAAATATTATCTCCGAGAATAAGGCATACCGGTTCATCTGCAATAAAGGATTCCCCGATTATGAAGGCCTGGGCAAGACCCTCCGGTCTTGGCTGCACAGCATAGGAAATAGACAGGCCTATTTGAGAACCGTCTTTTAGCAGTTTTTTAAAATTGGGCAAATCATCAGGAGTTGAAATAATCAAAATTTCGCGAATACCGGCAAGCATGAGTACCGACAAGGGATAATAGATCATCGGTTTGTCATATATAGGCAGAAGCTGCTTGCTTACAACAGTAGTCAGCGGATAAAGCCTTGTTCCTGAACCTCCGGCCAGAATGATTCCTTTCATAAAACAATCCTATTTTAAATTTTTAACAAGTGCACTATCTGAGGTATACATATCGTATGTATTTTGTATTCCTTCATAAAGAGAAATTTTAGGCAACCACCCAAGAGTCTTGAGCCTGGAAACATCCAATAGCTTTCGCAGCGTTCCATCCGGTTTTGATGAATCAAAAACAACGTCTCCTTTAAATCCTACTATCTCTTTAATGAGTATAGATAAGTCTTTTATTGTAATTTCTTTGCCTGAGCCTATATTAATAATAGGCACTTTATTTGTTCTTAAAAGCAGACTAAATTTTTTATCTTCCAGATTCATCAAAAAAACGCTGGCATCAGCAAGGTCATCCACATGCAGAAATTCACGATATGGTTTACCCGTACCCCAAATGCTCACCGAAATATTTCCCTTTTTTAGTAATTTCTTAAAATCGTCAGGTATGGACCCGAATATCTCCTCGTCTTTTTGAATCTCTTCCCATTTTTCTTCCAAACCCAGTTTGGCTATATGGTATTTACGAATAAGAGCCGGCAGGACATGACTGTTTTCAAGATTAAAATTATCTTTGGGCCCATACAGGTTTGTGGGCATTGCTGCTATATAATTTGTCTTATATTGACGGTTATATGACTGACACATCTTTATTCCGGCGATTTTAGCAATCGCATAGGGCTCATTTGTAGTTTCAAGCGGGCCGGTTAAAAGATACTCTTCCTTCATAGGTTGGGGACATTCTCTGGGATATATGCAGGATGAACCCAGGAAAAGAAGCCGTGTGACATTAGTTTTCCAGGCTGAATGGATTATATTGTTTTGAATGGCAAGATTATTATAAATGAATTCTGCCGGATAAGTATTGTTGGCATAAATACCGCCCACTTTTGCAGCCGCAAGAAAAACATATTCCGGGCGCTCTTTTTCGAAAAAGGTTTCAACACTACTCTGTCTTTCAATATCAAGTTCTGCGTGACTGCGTAAAATCAGGTTCGAAAAACCATCTTTTTGAAGCTTTCTTAAAATAGCGGAACCGACAAGTCCTGTGTGACCGGCGATATATATTCTTGAATTTTTTTCCATTTGCTTTAAAACACCTCAAAATCATAATGACTTTAATATTGAGATTACCTCAACACTTTACATATTTGCTTCAAAACATGCCGGAGTATCCAGACCGTTTCTTAAGCAAACAACTTCACGCACACATTGTTCGATATCATAAGCAACCATCTCCCTGAGCATCTTTTCAAAGGAAATTTGCGGAACCCATCCCAATACTTTTTTTGCTTTTGAAGGATCGCCCAAAAGCGTTTCGACTTCGGTTGGTCTGAAATACCGAGGGTCAACCGAAATAAGAGTCTGACCTTTTTTTAATCTTTTTACAGGAATGTTTAAACCGATCTTTGCAACAATTTCAGAATCAAAAGCAGCAACGACTCCTTTTTCCTTTAAGCCGCTCCCTTTCCACTCTATTTCTATACCGGCTTCCCTGAAACTATATTCACAAAGCTCGCGCACTGAATGCTGAACTCCTGTCGCGATAACAAAATCGTCAGGTTTTTTCTGCTGCAGAATCATCCACTGCGCACGCACAAAGTCTCTGGCATCACCCCAGTCTCTTAAAGAATTAAGATTTCCAAGAAACAATTTTTTTTCAAGGCCAAGCGCAATACGTGCAGCAGCTCTGGTAACTTTGCGGGAAACAAAAGTTTCACCGCGAAGAGGTGATTCATGATTAAAAAGTATGCCGTTACAGGCAAACATATTGTAAGCCTCTCTGTAGTTTATGGTACACCAGTAAGCATAAAGTTTTGCACAGGCATAAGGGGAGCGTGGATAAAAAGGTGTTCGTTCGGATTGGGGAACTTCCTGAACTTTTCCGTAAAGCTCACTGGTTGAGGCCTGGTAAAACCGTGTTTTTTTCTCAAGCCCTAAGATTCTTATGGCTTCGAGCATTCTCAAAGCACCAAGTGCATCTGTATTGGCTGTGTATTCAGGAGTTTCAAATGAAACCTGAACATGACTCTGTGCAGCAAGGTTATATATTTCATCAGGTTGAACCTCCTGAATAATTCTGATTAAATTTGTCGCATCCGTCAAATCGCCATAATGCATAAAAAACCTTACATCCTGTTCGTGGGGATCTTTATACAGATGATCAACTCTCTGGGTGTTAAACAAAGAAGCTCTTCGTTTTATCCCGTGGACATTATATCCTTTTTCCAGAAGAAACTCAGCGAGATACGCTCCATCCTGACCGGTTATTCCTGTAATTAAAGCCGTTTTCATATATTATCCTTATTATTTGACAAGAACTTACCAATTTATTAAACCGGCAACTGATTATATATCTATTCTACAGCTAAAATCTGTTGTAACACAGGAATCGTGAAGATTTAATTAAGATATTTAATTACCGGAATAATAAGGTCTTAGTCCATATTATAAAGAGTTTGGAAAGCCTTGGTTATTGATGTGAAGATTATAACCCAAAAAGACTTTCGTTTAATTTTTAGGTTATTATATATATTATTTACCTTCGGTTTTCAACTAACTTTTACGGTAATTTCCATACTCGGCCGGTAAAACAGATTGAGACAACACCCTTCAATCCTGAGTTATACCAAGACAGGCATTTGCCTGACACATCCTGAATTTCTCAGACAGCTTGAGTTCTTGCAACGGATCATATTCTGAGCTTATATCAATGGCTCTATCATTAAAAATATTCCGGCTCCTCATTAATTTCAGATCGGAAAGTTAAATAAAAAGGGCTGCATTAACAGCCCTTTTTATTAATATATTGGCGCGCCTGGCCCGATTCGAACGGGCGGCAAACGGATTCGTAGTCCGGCACTCTATCCAGCTGAGCTACAGGCGCATAGTGAATTGATTTGAATTTAGAAAACTCATAGGATATAGTTTGGTTAAAGTCAACGGAAAAAATTGTTAACAGCTTAAGCATAAAGAATTTAACAGCACCATAGTGGCTTAAATGAACGAACATGAAACATACATGGAACTTGCCATTAATGAAGCAAAAAAGGCTGGACAAAATTGCGAAGTTCCTATAGGTGCGATACTAGTTGATGAAAAAGGGCGAGTTATTTCGTTAGCGCACAACAGTACTATATCCCTTTGTGATCCTTGTGCTCACGCCGAAATACTTGCACTAAGAGACGCATGCACTAAAGTCGGTAATTACAGATTGTTAGATATGATTATCTATGTAACTATCGAGCCTTGCATTATGTGCATGGGCGCAATTATTCATGCAAGATTAAAAAAACTGGTATTTGGAGCATATGACCCTAAATGGGGAGCAGCGGGTTCCCTTTATAATTTTGCTGAAGACAAAAGGCTGAATCACAAAACTGAAATAATACCCGGAATATGCGAAAAAGAATGCAAAGATCTGATGCAGGATTTTTTCAAAAAGAAACGAAACCTTTGAATACAAACTATGAACCTGCCGAAACGAAGATACAGGAAAGGAGCAAAGTCCGTGGCAAATATAGTAATTATAGGAACTCAATGGGGCGACGAAGGCAAAGGAAAGATTGTTGATCTTCTTGCCGAATATGCCGACTTAGTCGTTCGCTTTCAGGGTGGAAACAATGCCGGTCATACAATGGTTGTAAACGGAAAACAATTTATAGGCCATATCGTACCATCCGGGATACTGCAGAAAAAAACCTGTATTATAGGTAACGGTGTTGTTATTGATCCTAAAGTACTTCTTGAAGAAATAAAATCCCTGAAAAGCAAGGGAATATCAATAGGCCCAAAGAGTCTTATGATATCGGAAAGCGCTCATGTTATCATGCCCTACCATAGAAATATCGATCTTGCCTCAGAAAGCTCTAAAGGGGAAAGCAAGATAGGAACTACAGGACGCGGAATCGGCCCGTGCTATGAAGATAAGGCATCAAGAAAGGGAATACGTTTTGTGGATTTCATTGATCCGGAAGTTTTCAAGGAAAAACTGTGTTCAGTTCTTCCCGAAAAAAATTTCATTCTGGAAAAATATCTTTCAGATAAAGCGCTTGATGCCGATAGCATAATAAAGGAATACTCTATATATGCAAAACAGCTTGCACCTTTTACAAAAAACGTTTCGGTTATAATTTACAATGCATTAAAAGAGGGCAAACAGGTTCTTTTTGAAGGCGCCCAGGGAACTCATCTTGATATCGACCACGGAACCTATCCTTTCGTTACTTCCTCAAATACGGTTTCAGGCAATGCAGCCTGTGGTTCCGGTATCGGCCCCAAAGCAATTACAGGTGTAATAGGAATTGTAAAAGCTTATACCACAAGAGTCGGGGCAGGACCATTCACTACCGAGCTGTTTGACGAAACCGGCGATTATATGCAGAAAAAAGGGGCGGAATTCGGCGCCACAACGGGCAGAAAGAGAAGATGCGGATGGCTTGATGTAGTCATTTTGCGAAATGCCGCCAGATTAAACAGTTTAACAGGTCTTGCCATAACAAAATTAGATGTGCTTGGCGGCATCAAAACTCTGAAAATCTGCACAGGATATAAATATAAAAGAAAGATTATAAAAGACATGCCTGCTTCCATAAAATTACTATCTGAATGCAAACCGATATACGAGGAAATGCCGGGCTGGGATGAGGATATCTCTGGAATCCGAATCTATAAAAATCTTCCGAAAACCACAAAACAATATTTGAAAAGAATTGAAGAACTTATTGAAACACCAATAAATATTATCTCAGTAGGACCCGGCAGAGATGAAACAATAGTTCTTAAAAATCCATTTAAAAAACTTAAAGGTTAATGTAAATATGGACTTTTTAAGAAACCGTCACTTATTGTTGACAATAAAATAGTATTGGAATAAAAAAGACAACCTGATTGTCGGGACGTGGCTCAGCCTGGTAGAGCACAGCGTTCGGGACGCTGGGGTCGCTGGTTCAAATCCAGTCGTCCCGACCAAATAAAATCAATAAGTTATAAAAGTTTTTAAAAATTGAAGAAAGTAAAATTGGTAATCATTTGATTACCAATTTTTGTTTTAATAGAGCTGATGACTCCTGCTCTGACACGGTAGAAGCCGTTGGTTCAAATCCAATCACGCCTACCATTTAAAATCAATACGTTGTAACGGTTTTGAAAAACCGGATATAAAAAAACTGGTAATCAAATGATCACCAGTTTTTTTATTTTATCCTCCATGATAATTTCTTTTTTTAATAAATACCTTCACCTACCACTAAATGATTTCTAATAACCTTGTTGTTGAATATTACGGTTTGAATGAGAGTAATGCTATAGTTTAACGGCGCGGTTTTTTGCACCCACTGGAACCTGTTGTTAAGGAAGCTCTTTTTGAAAAATAAAAGAATTAAAAAATCTCCCTTTCTTTTTTTGTATTGATAAATTAAGCCTTTGAGCATATTCGCTCGGATCAGCAGCTTCAGGATGTGAAGAATCAAATTCCTTTATCATTTTAATTCCATTCTGATTTGGCTCCAAAAAACAAATAACTGCATTCGGTTTAGATGTACGGACAGATTCATCTAATACTTGTATTCTATATTTTTCATGGATATGGTGTAATACACCAAAAAAGAAAATTGCATCAAAAGTACTATCATCAAATAACATATCCTGAGCATCAAAAGCTTTAAATGTTATCAAATGATCAACGCCAATCTTCTGAGCATTACTAAGCCAATTTTGCTTAGAATAGATTGAATCATCGGATTCGGGTTCTCCTGTCAATACAGTATAACCATTTAATGCAAGTAATATTGCAAAATAACCCATCCCGGTTCCGACATCCAAAATCTTTGCATTTTGGGGCAAATTTAAATATAGAATTAGCTCATTTGCATCTTCAGCTATAAAATTAAATTGTTTTCCTATAATTTCTTTTGCTTGATTAATATCCATTCTATCTATTTACCTTTTTTAGATTAAGGAACGATTCTCTCATTTTTTTCTATGGTGTCAAAAGAGCTAAGGGGAAAAGCTTCCGATTATTAATTGAGTTTGTGAGGCCGTCGCCGTTTCGCCGCGCCCTTCACGGCATCCACGAAGGCTTGCGCCTCCTCGACTCGATCTCGCGAAACCTTGGTGGAGTATGCCAGGTCCGGTGACTCGAAGATGAGGGTAGCGGATGTCGTGCGCATGATACCGTTGTTTCCGCTCTCTCGCTCGGCGGTCGAACCGAAAAGCCCCCCTCCGATGGCCCCAAGCGGACCTGCGATAGCGCCGCCGATCAACGTGCCGCCGAGAATCCCTGCCCCTGATGTATGATATCCACTCCCACCGTATTCGAGCGAGCGGTTCCTGATGATTTCGGCTCTCGTGATTCCGTTCAGCGTCAGCACACCGTCGGGCGTGTGTAACCCCTCTTCGTCAAGCACGAGATCCATGAACTTGCGGTGCTGCACCATGACTTCCTTCCCCGGTTCTTCGCTATTATCTTCATCTCCAAAAAGTTTTGAAAAGAATCCCGTTGAATATCCCTCCTTATTATTATGCTAACGTCGCAATAAGCCGCCCGCCGTGGCTTATGATATAAACTTTTTAACGGAGCAATAGACATGGATAAGCACGAAAATAAAGCCCAGGCCTGCGGGGTCGGCCTTAATTGTCATTGTTAGGCTTTTTTCATCTCATTTTCGTCTTCAATATATTGAGTTGCGGTCTCAAGTATGTATAAAATGTCCGACTGAATACCTGAAGAAGCAAATTCAATTGCCTTGACTGTTTTTTCTAGCACTTGGTGCCCAAGCTCCTTGTAACTGTCATTGCTCCAATTTGGTAAGGTAGGTCCAGCAAGCTGAAAATATGAGCTTTGTACGAAGTTTGGGTGACAAGCTTCACACAAAAAATTATAAAAAATTTTCGGCTGGTCTCCAACATCTGATAGTGAATCAATGAAATTCATAACATTAAACGATTGCGTATCGGTCTCGCCACCAAATGGCAATACCACTTTCGACTCTTTATCTAATCTAGAACCATGGGTAAGACGATTAACCCGGTTTTCTTCTCGCTCAATATCATTATGTTCAATTAACCGTGTTAGTGTGATTCTAGAAAAATGTACGCTTCCCCAACTTTCTAATAAAAAACGTGCACTCAAAGGAACTAAAACAAATATGCCTTTTCCCCATTGGTTTTCAATCTCGCCTGATGCCTGAAGTGATGTAGAAAAGATATTAGTAGCGTAGATCCCTAATCGAAGAGCGATCGCAGCACTATTTGTAGGATCATGCGTTGAAAAGAAGCACCCAGGCCAATATTTTTTAAACGAGCCACCCCATTCATCTGAGATTGTTAAGGCATCATTTAATCGCTTCAAATAAATGCCTGTTTCTTCACGCCATGATTCATCAACTACAATATGCATAGAAATTACACCTTTTTACCGAACGAATAGCGTTTTATCAATTGTCCCGCCCAAATAAAACCATATGGCTGTATTCTATAGTAAATCTTTGTAAAACCTGCAAGTAATATTTAAGCGAGCGGGATGGTTGATAAAATGTTGTTGAACTGAGCCGAACGGATA